>CAINEA010000272.1 GCA_903847525.1 uncultured Acetobacteraceae bacterium
ATCGGCGAAGTGGCGCTACTCGGGCATCGCCGGTGGATTGGTCACCTCGAACAGTTCCCCGCCGTAATCGGCTTCTGCCGGCAGGCGCAGGAACCGTACACCGGCCGCGGATTTTTCCATCACCGGCAGCACGGTGACGATTTTGGCGGCACGCGCGGCCGCCAGGGCGGCCCGGGCCGTTGCATGACGTCCCAATTTTTCCAGGTTCTTCTGCGTCGGGAATACCAGCTTGTAGGTGCCGGCCTCGGTCTCGGAGATCGCCTTGCGCGGCGTAATCCAGATCGAGTCGACAGCCTCCTCCCCGTCATGCACCGCGACCTGATCGGGAGGCGCGACCGCAAGGAAGAAATGTGTGTCGAACCGCTTGGACATGCGCTCCGGCGTGATCCAGTGGGCAAACGGAACCAGCGCGTCCGGCGCAAGCACCAAATCCTCGGCAATCAG
Source organism: uncultured Acetobacteraceae bacterium (assembly GCA_903847525.1). Lineage (GTDB taxonomy): Bacteria > Pseudomonadota > Alphaproteobacteria > Acetobacterales > Acetobacteraceae > PALSA-911. The sequence goes on from CAINEA010000272.1 coordinate 445, forward strand.
GATGTCGGCGAAACTCTTTTTCCCGGCAGTCATGGCGACACGCCAGGCTTCCTCGATCGCCCTTAGCCGCATGGCCGAGATCAGGGAGCCTTCGCCACGGGCACGGGCGAGCAGGATGCCGCACTCCTCGAAGGTTTCCCGCAGCGCCCCCACGCGAAGTGCCGCGTCCGCAGGGTCCACGCCGGGCTGAGGAGGAAATAACGCCGTATTGGCGGCGATTTCCCGATCGCCGGGATCGATGCTGCCGCCTGGAAATACCAGCGCGCCCGACGCGAAATCGATCTGGTGATGGCGGACGACCATGAAGACCTGCATGCCATCATCGCTGTCACGCAACAGCAGGACGGTTGCCGCCAATCTGGGTTCAACGGCCGCGCGCGGCTCGGTACTCGGATGACTTGCCATGCGGCCAGAAGATCATCCTGGCCGCCGCTCGGCAAGGTCACCGCTGCGACGTCAGGCCCCAACTCCAGCAACAGCCGTGGGCTGCCTATTGCAACAGATGCGCGAGCGCCGATCGCAACGGCGCGCTCGGGGCCGGGAACAAGCCGCCGAAAGGGGTGTCCAGAACGGTGATCACGAAAATCGCCGAGGCAATCGGTATCGCGCCGAGACACAGCATGACCCAAACCAGCGTATTACACGGCGCCCCCAGCCCGAAACAGGCAAATACCACGGCCATCCAGAATACCAGCACAGCATAGAAGGGCATCGATATGGACGTTCGCGCCTCGGTGACCAGCTTCCAGCGCTGCTGGATGAGCGCGTCGATCTGCGCGACGTAGCTATCCACCAGGCGGCGATGCATGGAATCCGTGGGGTCCAGCCTGCGGATCGCGATGCCGATATCCGTCAGCATGCGTCCGAGGGAAGCCGATTCGATGCGCCCATCCGCGGTCGTCTTTGGTACGTCGCGCGGATAATAGCTCCCCGCAGGGGCAGGCTCCGTCGGCCACGTACAGGCAATGGCCGCCGCGGTGTAGTCACGCAATTGGACGCGCATCGGGTCCGTCTCGGGAGCGTATTCCCGCAGCAACTGATCGAGTTCGATAATCATCACGCCATAACCACGCAAATCGGCGATGACGCCATCACGCGATGCCTTTACGGAGGTGGTCAGCAGCCCAAGCACCAAAGCCGCGAAGGTGACCAGCATCGTGGTCACCATGCGGATTAAGTCAAACGTCTCAAAATTGCGGTGCCGCTCCGACAGCGAGGGACGGACATAGAGCCCGATCGCGCTGCTGGCGATCAGGATCGCAACCAAGAGTAGCGCATCGAGGAATTGCATCACGACCGAACAGGCCTAACGGCTCGCCACCACGAAGGGGATAATGGCCGATCGCGTGGCCGGGCCATTCGCGCTGCATGCCCGAACATCGGCGGCCGGTCTGAAATCACGCTGACACTGCCATTCGTTGTCTCTACCGCTGAAGGTATTCAACGGACGGAATTGCACATGCGCGCAGCGCAAACCGACAACTGCCACATTACCCTATTTTAAACCAATTCAATATCGTACAGTCCGTGTGCTCCGAGTCCCGATGTTGAGCGCCGAACAAACAGGAACCCAGCCCATGCGATCCTTTATGACCTCGCTTTGCCTCGCCGCCGGCCTGATGTTGACAGCCGCCGCCCAGCTTCCTGCCCAAGCCCAGACCGCCGTAACGGCCACCTGCAAGGATGGCAGCGAGTTTTCCGGCAAGAGCCGCAGCGGTGCCTGCCGAGGTCACGGCGGTGTTCAGGCCTGGGGGGAAGCCGCCCCGGCCGCAGTTGCCCCCGTCACGGCACCAACGCCGGCCCCCGCCGCCAAGCCGGCCGCCACGGCTCCGGCTGCCGCAGCGGCACCGGTTGCGCCCGCAGCCGCAGTTCCAGCCGCAACGGCACCCGCCGCAACGAAGACGACCAAGGCGAAATCCGGCCCGGCCGCAACCCCCGCGCCTGGCGGCGGACCTGGCATGGTATGGGCCTCGACCGGCTCGAAAGCCTATCATTGCCAGGGCGACCGCTGGTACGGCACGACCAAGAGCGGCAGCTACATGACCGAGGCTGAAGCGAAGTCCAAGGGCCTGCACGGTCCTCGCGGCAAGTCCTGCCCGGCGTCCTAGCTCCACGGCACGGCTGCCGGGGAACCGGCAGCCGTCACGGCGCCTAAATCAGATACATTACCTAAGTCAGATACAGGCCGCCATTCACGTGGATGGTCTGCCCGGTGACGTAAGCGCCCTCCGGCCCGGACAGATAGCGCACCATTCCAGCGATGTCGTCCACGCTGGCCTTGCGTTGCAGCGGGATGGACTGATCTCCCAAGGTGCTCGGCCGCGCACCCGCCGCGGCCCCGCGCACCGTGTCCACCGAACCCGGAGCCACGCAGTTGGCGGTGATCTGGTGCGGCGCCAACTCGATTGCCAACGCCCGCACCAGGCCTTCTAGCCCGGCCTTGGATGCGGACACATGGCAGCGGTTCGGCGTGCCGACATGGGTCGAGATCCCCGATAGAGCAACCAACGCTCCGCCGCCACGCCGGATCATATGCGGCACGACCGCTTTGGCCAGGATGAACGCGCCATCCAGCGCCACCGACAGGATCTCCCGCCACTCCGCCAGGCCCATGTCCAGGAACGGCGTCTGCCGCCGTAGTCCGGCATTGCTGACCAGGATATCGATCCCGCCCAACTGCGCCACCGCGTCCTCGGTCATGCGCGCCACGGCCGCCGCATCGGACACATCGGCAATGGCGGTTATGGCGCGGCCGCCACCGGCCTCAATCTCCCGCACCACGCCATCCAACGCGGCCTGGTCACTGCGGCCGTTGACGATAACCGCGGCCCCATCCTGCGCCAGGCGCAGCGCGATGGCGCGGCCGATATTCTTGCCCGACCCGGTAACCAGCGCGACCTTGCCGTCGAGTACCTTGGACATCGCTTTACCTCCTTACTCAGCCATAGGCGGGATACGGTCCTGCCAGTCCGACACGTTCTGCCAGGCCCAGCCGATGCGCAGCGCCGTCGCCTCGTCGCCGCCCCGGCAGGTGATCTGCAGCGAAAGCGGCAGGCCGGTGGCGGTGAAGCCATTGGGCACCGCGACCGCGCAAAGATCGAGGAAATTGACCCATCGGGTCAGGAAGGCCGGCGTGCTGTTCTGGTCCACGTCCGCGACGGGAATGGCCGGGGTCATCGTCGTCGGCGTCAGCAGCGCATCCACATCGGCGATCGCGGCGGCGAATTCCTGCTTCAGCACCTCGCGCTCGGCCAGCGCGTCCAGATATTGCCGCGAGCTGATCGCCGCCCCCGCGCGGATGCGCGGGCGAATCGCCTCGTCCACCGGCGCATCGTTGTTGTCGACGATATCGCCGACGAACGCATAGGCCTCGGCCGACATGATCCGCCCGGCCAGGCCGCCATAGGCGCGAACACTGCGCGGCAGGGTCAGATCGACGATCTCGGCGCCAAGCGCGGCCAGCACGTCCAACGAACGGTCATAGGCGGCCAACATCGCCGGCTCCACGCCATCGCGATCAGAGGCCGCCATGCGGGCCAGCCGCAGCCCAGACACACCGCGACGCAGGGTTACCATCGGGTGGCTCAGCTGCGGTGCCAGCGTGTGCGGATCGGCCGGATCGGCGCCCTGCATAACCTGCATCAGCAACGCGCAATCCTCGATGCTGCGGGTCATCGGGCCGGGCGTGTCCAAAGTCTGGCTCAGCGGCAGCACGCCATAGGTGCTGATGCGCCCCACCGTGGTCTTGAGCGCGGTAATGCCGCACCACGCCGCCGGCAGGCGCACCGAGCCACCGGTATCCGTGCCGATGGCGCAGGGCACCATGCGCGCGGCAACCGCGACGCCGGAGCCCGAAGACGAACCGCCGGGGGTGCGATGGGTGGCCGCATCCCAGGGGTTCCACGGCGTGCCCATGTGCTGGTTGGTACCCCAACCGCCATAGGCAAACTCCACCGTGTGGGTCTTGCCGATCACGATCATGCCGGCCGCGATCAGCTTCTTCGCCAGGGTGGCGGTGCGGCGGGCGACGCGTTGCCGCCAGACCGCGGAACCGCCAGTGGCCACCCGGCCTTCCAGTTCCACCAGATCCTTCAGCGCGATCGGAATGCCATGCAGCGGACCGACCGCATGGCCGGAGCGGATCGCCCTGTCCGCACCCTCCGCCGCCATCCGCGCCTCGCCACGAAACACCTCGACGAACGCGTTCAGCCGCGGCTCCAGCGCGTCGATCCGTTCCAGGCAGGCCTCGACGATATCCACCGGTGAAAACCGCCGCGCCACCAGCCCGGCGGACAAAGCGTGGACAGACAGCTGGGACAGATGCGTGCTCATGGGGATCGCCCTCCGGCAGATTTCCGCCCGACTATAGGGGGGTGGAAGGGGCGCGGCATAGCTGGCAAGCTGATCGGCATAAGCAACCGGCGCGACGCCGGAGGGGGAAAGCAGCATGACCGTTCAAACCGTCACCGGCGCCATCGAACTCGACCAGCTTGGCCGCACGCTGATGCACGAGCATTTGTTCATCGCCTTCCCCGGGGCCGAATACGATCCCACGGCGGTTTTCGACCGCGCCGGCGTGATCGCCGAAGCGGTGAAGCGGCTGCGCCAATTGCGTGAGGAACACGGTGTGCGCAGCTTCGTCGATCCCTGCCCGATCGAGCTCGGCCGCGACGCCGGCATGATGGCGGAGATCGCCGAAAAATCCGAAATGAATGTGATCTGCACCACCGGCTTCTATTTCGAGGCGATGGGCTTCCCGGTCTACTGGCGCGCCCGAACGGTCGAGGAGATCGCCGAGCTGTATATCTCCGAAATCACCCAAGGCATCGGCAAGACCGGCGTGAAGGCCGGCGCCATCAAGGTAGCCACCGGTGCCCCCAAGATCACCGAACTGGAAGAAAAGTTCCTCGCCGCCGCCTGCCTCGCCCAGAAGGCGACCGGCGTGCCGATCATCACCCATACCCAGGATGGTTACGGCGGCCCACAGCAGCAGAAACTGTTCGCAGATGGCGGCGTGGAGGCGCATCGCTGCCTGATCGGCCATTGCTGCGGCAATCCCGACCCGTCCTATCACAAGCAAGTGGTGGATGGCGGTTCCTATATCGGCTTCGACCGTATTGGGCTGCATCGCTACATGCCGGACGAAACCCGGGCCGACAATCTTGTGAAACTGGTCCGCTCCGGCCATCGCGCCCAGATCATGATGAGCCAGGACCGGCATTGCGGCTGGCTCGGCAAGTTCGCTCGCCAGGTTTCGCCGGAGGAACAAGCAAAGATTGACGCGCTGAAGGCAGCCGGCCAGTGGCCGCCGCCGTATACTTATCTGTTCACCGATTTCGTGCCGATGCTGCGCGAGCGTGGACTGAACGAGCAGGAGATCTTCTCCATTCTCGACGAAAACCCCCGCCGTTTCTTCGCCGGCGGGGCGCTGCCTCCGGCGATGGCGACCTGACGCATGAAGGTCCTGACCACGTTGCCGCAGTCGGACCTGCGCCGTGTCGCCGACGCCGCGAGGCAGGCCGAGGCCGACGGCTACGACGGCGCGATGACGATGGAGAACAAGAACGACCCGTTCCTGGCCCACGCCATCGCCGGCGTGGTGACGGAACGGATGGAGCTCGGCACGTCGGTCGCCATCTCGTTTCCGCGCAGCCCGATGGTCACTGCCAATGTCTGCTGGGATCTGCAGATCGCCTCGCGCGGGCGCTTCGTGCTCGGCATCGGCCCGCAGGTGCGCCCGCATAACGAAAAGCGGTTCTCCGTGCCCTGGACCCCGCCGGTACCGCGCATGCGCGAATACGTGCAGGCGCTGCGGGCGATCTGGACCTGCTGGGAAAAGGGCGAGAAGCTGGATTATCGCGGCCAGCACTATACCTTCACCCTGATGCCTCCCTATTTCGTGCCAGCTTCGCAGCACATGAGGATGGTGCCGATCACGCTCGCCGCCGTCGGTCCGCATTCGCTGCGCCTGGCCGGCGAGGTCGGCGACGGGGTGCGGCTGCACTCCTTCTGCACGCGCGGCTACGTGGACAAATTCGTGGTGCCGCTGGTGCGGGAGGGCATGGCGAAGTCCGGCCGTTCCATGGAAAGTTTCGAAATAACCGGCGGCGGCTTCGTCGCCACCGGAGCGGACGCCGAAACCACCGCGAAGAACTTCGAGTGGGTGCGCACGAGGATCGGCTTCTACGGCTCCACCCCCGGCTATTGGGGCGTGCTGGAAACCCATGGCTACGGTGATCTCGGCCGGGAACTGAACCAGATGTCCAAACAGGGCAAATGGACGGAAATGACCGAACGCGTGCCGGACGAGCTTGTGCATATCTTCGCCGCCGTCGGCACCCACAAGGAAATCGCCGGCGCGATCGAAAAGCGCTTCGGCGGCGTCAGCGACGCCATCTCGCTGCGCGGTGATCCGGCGGTGCAGGCCCCGGTGCCGCCGGACCTGATCCAGGAGATCCAGCGCATCCCGACCCGTTTCACCGGCTACAAGACGGCCTGGTAGAGAGAGTTCATGCCAAAGAGCATCACAGAGAGCATCGGCCAATTCGACTTCATCGTCACCGGCGCAGGATCGGCCGGCTGCGTGATGGCCGCCCGGTTGTCGGAGGATGGCAAGTATCGCGTGCTGCTGCTGGAAGCCGGCGGCAAGGACAGCTACCCGTGGATCCACATCCCGCTGGGCTACGCCAAGCTGTTCAACAACCCGGCCGTGAACTGGATGTTCGATAGCGAGCCGGAGGAGGAGCTGGAAAACCGCACGATGTACCAACCGCGCGGCAAGGTTCTCGGCGGCACAAGCTCGATCAACGGCATGATCTACATCCGGGGCACGCCGTCCGATTATGACGAATGGCGCCAACGCGGATGCGAGGGCTGGAGCTGGGACGACGTGCTGCCGTATTTCCGCAAGGCACAGGACCAGGTGCGCGGCGCCAGCGAACTGCACGGCGTCGGCGGGCCGCTGCGCGTATCGGACCAGCCGACCCATTGGCCGCTGGCGCAGGCGATGATCGAGGCCGGAAAGCAGGCCGGGCTGCCCGCGAACGACGATTTCAACGGGCCCACGCAGGAAGGCGTCGGCTGGTACCAGACCACGACACGCGACCGGCGCCGCGGCAGCACGGCGGTTTCCTACCTGCGTCCGGCCAAGGGGCGGCAGAACCTGCGCATCGAAACCCGCGCGCACGCAACCAAAATCCTGATCGAGAACGGCCGCGCCATCGGCGTGGAGTTCCAGACGCCCGCCGGCCGGAAATCCGCCCGCGCCAACCGGGAGGTGATCGTCTCCGGCGGCGTCTATGGATCGCCGCAGCTGTTGCTGCTGTCGGGGCTGGGGCCGGCGGAGCAGTTGCAGAGTTTCGGCATTCCCGTTATCCGCGACATGCTTGGAGTCGGTGCCAATCTGCGCGATCATTTCTATCTGCAGGTGATCTACCGCTGCTCTCAGGCCGTCACGGTGAACGATTTTGCCAATAGCTGGCCGAAGAAGATCGTCGGTGCGGTGCAATACGCCCTGAACCGCTCCGGCACGATGGCGGGAAACGGCATGTATTGCGGTGCCTTCGCTCGCAGCGATCCACGGTTGGAACGGCCTGACCTGCAGATCAACATGGCCTGCTGGAGCACCGCCGAACGCACCCGCACGGGCATCCTGCCGCACCCCTTCCCCGGCTTCACGATGAGCCCGGTGCACCTGCGGCCGGATGCGATCGGGCATGTTGCGCTGAAGAGCCCGGACCCGTTGGCTCCGCCCCTGATAAAATTCAATTTCTTCAAGACCGACTACGACCGCAACGCGCTGATCGCAGGGATGCGGCTGATCCGAAAGATCTGTTCGCAGCCCGCGCTCGCGCCGTATGTCGGCACCGAGCTCGAACCCGGCGTGCAGGTGCAGACCGACGAGGAATTCATCGCCGACATCCGCCATCGCGGCTATTCCAACCTGCACCCGGTCGGCACCTGCCACATGGGCCATGACACGACCGCCGTGGTGGACCCGCAATTGCGGGTCTATGGCGTGGACGGGCTACGCGTGGTGGATGCATCGATCATGCCGAGCATCGTTGCCGGCAATACCAACGCGCCGACGATCATGATCGCGGAGAAGGCGGCAACGATGGTGCTGGAAGCCGCTCGGACCAGCGCGACAACACCAATGGCAGCCGAGTGATTTAGGGGAGACCGACATGGCCGAACTGGATGAATTTCGCGTCAGCGTTCGAAGCTGGCTGGACGCAAACTGCCCCCCCTTGATGCGCACGCCGATGCCCGACGACGAAATCGTCTCAGGCGGCAAGAAAGCGGTCTACAAGTATCCCGAACAGAAGATCTGGCTCGACCGCATGGCGGAGAAGGGCTGGACCGCGCCGACCTGGCCAACGCGGTATGGCGGCGGCGGCCTCACCGAGATGGAGGCCTCGGTGGTCGAGGAGGAAATGAAGGCGCTGGATTGCCGCCCGCCGCTGCGCGGCATGGGGCTGACGATGCTGGGGCCCGTTCTGCTAGAATATGGCACCGAGGCACAGCGCCAGGAACACCTGTCGAAGATCACGCGCGGCGAGATCCGCTGGTGCCAGGGCTACAGCGAGCCCGGCGCCGGGTCCGACCTCGCCGGGCTGCAAACCCGCGCGGTGCTGCAGGGCGACCATTTCCTGGTCAACGGCCACAAGATCTGGACCAGCAACGCGCATCACGCCGACTGGATCTTCTGCCTGGTCCGCACCGACCCAACCGTGCGCAAGCATGACGGCATTTCCTTCCTGCTGATCGACATGGCCAACCCCGGCGTGCGGCCTCGGCCGATCCGGTTAATTTCGGGCGTGTCGGTATTCTGTGAAACCTTCCTGGAAAACGTGCAGGTGCCGGCGGGCAATCTTGTCGGCGAGATGAACAAGGGCTGGACGATCGCCAAGCGCCTGCTGGAGCATGAACGCAAAGGCATCGGCGGCATCGGCGAGCGCGCCAAGCGCGAACGCCCGCCGGCGGAAATCGCCAAGCAGCATATCGGCG
>CAINEA010000273.1 GCA_903847525.1 uncultured Acetobacteraceae bacterium
CCACCAGCATTGTTGGTCTCCTTCTGTGTGTCACTGGACTCTAAAAACCTAGGACACAATCGTCTCAGAAGTCAATGGACAATTCATGTGAGACACACCCAAGCGGATTGCCGGTGACTCACTAGGGCAAGCCCTGTGCGACGGACGGGAAAGGTCATTAGATCACTCGGCATAATCGAACCGGCATTTCAAAGAGATAACCCAACGTTGACGAATCAGATCGTTCATGGCGAGTTTGATGTTCAAGCAGAGATTGAGAATCCAGATGACCCCGCAGCCTCCGTTTACCGCTCCAGCGTATCGCGAAAGCGGCTTCAATTGTCCGAACTGCGGGGCATTTGCCAATCAAGGCTGGTCGAGAATAGGAGTGCTCGACCTCCCCGTGCCCCCAATTGTTGGCTGGGAGCTTGCCTTATGCGCCCGCTGCAAGCAGTTCTCCATGTGGGTCGGCGAGGTTATGGTCTTTCCATTGAGCAGCACCGCGCCGCTTCCGAACCCCGACCTGCCTGATGACATCATGGCGGACTACGACGAGGCCCGGTCGATCCTGGATCGTTCACCACGCGGCGCTGCTGCGCTCCTGCGGTTGGCAATCCAGAAGCTTTGCAAGCACCTCGGCGAGAAGGGAAAGAACATCGATGAGGACATCGCGTCGTTGGTTTCCAAGGGACTTTCGACCGGGGTGAAGCAGATGCTGGACACCGTTCGAGTGATCGGGAATGAGGCTGTGCATCCAGGAACCATTGATCTCCGGGATGATCCCACACTGGCCCGTGCGCTGTTCAAGCTGGTCAACATGATTGTCGAGAAGACAATCAGCGAGCCCAAGGAAATCGAGTCGATCCACAGTCAGCTTCCTCCTGCGAAGCTCAAGGGCATCAAGGACCGTGACGCGAAGGCGCTCCCGCCGCGCTCTTGATGGTTCCGCCTCGCCGCTAGCCGCGCGGCGTGATCTGGTTCCATCGCGCTGTCCATCCCGGTGGCCATGGTCTCATGGTGACTTCAAGACCTTGGATAAAGGCCTCGACTAGCTACCGCTTTTGTGCTGATTTTGGCTGCCTCTGGAAACCCAAAGAACCAGGGGGAAGGGGGGGGCTCGCAGAAGACGGGGGTAGGCGAAGAGGGGGGCGATGGGACCCAAGCGGAAAGCTAAAAGGGGCTGGGGGATATTCGATGCGAATTAATAATGATGATCCCAGCGCCGTGTGTAACGGCACGGCATATCGGGTAGCGTTACAACAAAAGTGACGAATTAATGTGGAAAATCAATCCAGTAGGTCACGGTATGCCGACCTTATTTTCCCCTCCCGCCGGGGACATACCCGATTTTCCACCGGATGGACACCGCCGAACCAGGTCAAACATTTCGTATAATCAAGGCATTATACCGCGTTATTTGGCTGTTTCGGCAGCGCCCGATGGCAGCTCGATCGGTCCCGAATCACCGGCAAAAACGCACTCCGCGCGCGGACAAGTCCGACCAGACTTTTTCGGCCAATCCAAGGTCCGGATAGATGAACGGTTCCAGGCCGATGCTCCGATCGCCGGCAGCGAACCGCATCACGGCCTCGCGCTGCTCCGCCAGCGCCGCCACCATCGCCCGGCCGGCCAGCGCGGACTGCGCCAGCAGCGCCACCCCCAGTATCAGCAAGATCGTGGCGGCAACAGCCGGCCGGCGCCTCGCCATCGGCTGTGCCCATTGCAGCGCCAGGCAGAGCAACCCGATCTGCAGCGGCAGAACCAGAAGGGTGTAGCGAAGCGCCGGCAACCCACCCGCTATGTCGGTCCGCGCCAAGGCGCCAAGCGCCGCCGCTCCCAGGCCGAACAGGATGCCGCCCTGCGCCAGCCGCTCGATCGGGGTTTCCGGCCGCCGGGCCAAGGCCAGCATGCCAAGTGCCCCCAGAACCGCTCCCGGCAGCCAGCCGAGCACGGCCATGCTCGCAACATGGCTCGAGTGCGATGCCGGCAGGCCCAGCATCGTGGCGGCATACCGCAGAGCCACCCATAGCTCGGGCAACCGATGCTGGCCCCTCGGCATGCCGGCCAGATAGATCAACCCGGCCGCCCCGCCAGCCAAGGTCAGCGCCAGCACCACCCGTGGCCGGTTGCCGCCCCGCCAGGCGAGCCAGGGCAGGATCGGCAACATCACCAACCCGACGCCGTTGCCCCGCGCCGCGAGGACAGCCAGCACAAACCCTATCCCCCAGCGACCTGCGGCCGCCGCGCCGAGACCGAGCATCGCGAAGCCGGCTGCCTGCGCGTAGACTCCATTGATGACGATGGCCGTATCCTCAGCGGCGGGCGGGGCTATCACCAGCAGGACCAGCAGCGCCACGCCCGCATACCGCAACCACGGCTCCATACCGGCGCGCCAAAGCGCCCAGGCGGGTACCGCGACCAGGCTGGCCGTCAGCAGCAACGAGCTTACCCCGCTTAGCACCGGCCAGCCGGAGGTGAGCAGAAAATCCGCCGGTGTCAGGATCCGCAGCCAAACCAGATGATGTTCGTTCAGCGGCAGCCAGAGTGTCCCGGCGATGCCGCTCGGACTTTCCAGCCAGTCGTTCAACAACGGGATCATGTCGAGAATGGGATGGCAAACCGCCATGCGCGCGCTCACCCACAGGAAAACGCCGCATCCAAGCACCGCGAGCGCGGCCAGTATCCGGATAAGACCTTGCGTCCGGGCCATCGGCGTCCGGCCATCCAACTGCAATCGGTCCATCCCGGCTCCCGCTTAACCCGCCCTCCGTCTGCCCGCGGAAAATCGGCGAGTGTCTCCGGAAAAGCCCGGCGCAATTCTACATCACCGGGCGGCCGGGCGTGAGAGAGCCTCCGTCCTGCGGCCGATCAGCTGCAGGACGCCACGAACCCGATCAGGTCGTCTTCCACCGGAGGCTTTGCGAGCACCCGCACGATGCCGATCTCCGCCGCGCGGGCGATGATGGCCGGGGAGGGGAAGGAGGTGATCAGCAATACCGGTGCCTTTATTCCCTGGGCGCGCAACTGCGCGGTCAGTTCGAGCCCGGTCATGTGCGGCATGTGCTGATCCAGGATCAGGCATCGCGGCGGGTCGGGTTTCCGCGCCAGATAGTTGACTGCGGAGGGATAGGTCGCGACCGGATAGCCGGCCATTTCCAGCATGAACCGGAAAGACTCTAAGACCGCGGCATCGTCGTCCACGACGGCCACTTCACCAGACTGGGTTCCAGCCATAAGCCTCTGAGCCTGCTCCGGATGTTGAACGATTACGACCTTCGATCGGGCAGCCAGGACGGTCCGATCTAGAATGGCTGGTAGCACGCGTTTCACGGGGGCTGGTTGATCCAGGTCAGTTGACAGACCCCATCCGACGCAGCCGCACGGCGATGCCCTGCCGTGAGCGGAATTGGGAAGCCGGCGGAGCCGTCAGGCCGGTGTCGCGGCGTGGTTGCTGCGTGTTGCGCTCTGCTCCGGCGCGGGAACCGTGAAGCGGAACACCGCGCCGCGGTCCGCGTCATTCACGGCGACGAGTTCGCCACCATGTCCCTCGACGATGGTCTGACAAATCGACAGGCCCACGCCAAGCCCGTCCGGCTTCGTGGTCACGAACGACTGGAA
>CAINEA010000274.1 GCA_903847525.1 uncultured Acetobacteraceae bacterium
CGTTACCGGAAGCCGCGCGAGCCGCACGCTGACCCTTGATACGCACGCCGTCGGCAGCAGCCCTATTGCCGGCACGCGCATGGCCTGGTTCCCCGAGGCTGGCGGGATGACCGCCTGCCCGGTGATTGATCGCTACAGCATGACCACAGCCGACCGCATCGCGGGCCCAGCGCTGGTGGAGGAACGGGAATCGACGACCGTGGTGCTGCCCGGCGATACGGTATCGCTGAGCGCGCTTGGCAATCTGGTGATCGACATCGGCGGGGTGGGATGATGGACACGACGCAGCGCAACACCGCGGAGTACCGGGTGGACCCGGTCACGCTGACGGTGATCTGGAACAGCCTGGTGTCGATTGCCGATGAGATGGGCAGCGCGCTGAAGCGCACCGCCTTCTCCGAGGCGGTGCGGGAGGGGGAGGATTTCTCCACCGGCATCTTCGATGCGGATGGGCGGCTGGTCGCCCAGGGGAATTTCACGCCGGGGCATCTCGGTTCCATGCCGTATGTGGTGCGCAGCGTGCTGAAATACATCCCGCGCGAGACGCTGCGCCCGGGCGACATGGTGGTTACCAACGATGCGTTTCTTGGCGGCGGGCATTTTCCGGATTTCTTCTTCGTCTGCCCGGTGTTCACCGATGGGCGGCTGATTGGCTTCGTGGCCAATACCGCGCACCATGTGGATGTCGGCGGCCTGTCGCCGGGGTCGCAGGCGGTGCAGAATGTCACGGAGGCCTTCCATGAGGGCATTCGAGTGCTGCCCGTGCGCCTGGTCCGTGAGGGTGAATTCGATGCCGACCTGATGCGGGTGATCCTTGGCAATGTGCGCATGCCCGAGAAGATGCGCGGCGACCTGTTGGCGCAGCGCAACGCCAACCATGTCGGGACCGGACGCTTGATCAAGCTGTTCGCCACCTATGGCGAGGTGGTGCTCACGGCGGCGATCGAGGATATCCTGGATCGGTCCGAGCAGCGCGCGCGCGAATTGCTCGGGCGCCTGCCACGCGGCACTTTTAGTTTCGAGGACCAGATGGACGATTACGGCCCGGGCCCCGGGCCGATCCGTTTCGCGGTGGATGTGACGTTCGACGATATCGGGGCCACGATCGATTTTTCCCGTAGCAACGACCAGGTTCCCGCTGGGATCAACAGCTATATCAATTACACCCGCGCCTATACCAGCTTCGCGATGCGCATTTTTGCCGGCATCGACGTGCCGAACAACGCGGGGGTCGAGCGCACGATCCGTGCCGTGGCGCGCGAGGGTTGCTTCTTCAATCCCCGCTACCCCGCGGCCGGCGGCGGGCGCGCGGCGCTGCAGGTGCGGATCTTCGACACGATCAACGGCGCCATGGCGCAGGCGGTGCCGATGCGGGCGATCGGGGCGTTTTCGCATTGGTCCAATCCGAATTTCGGCGGGATCGATCCGCGCAACGGCAAGCCCTGGGTGATGTACGACATGATCTTCGGCGGCTACGGCGGACGCGCGACCAAGGATGGGGCGGAGACGCTGGCGCCGGTGATGAATTGCGCCAATGTACCGGTGGAGGTGCATGAAACCAATAATCCGGTGCGCATCCATCGGCTGGAGATGCTGACGGATACCGGGGGACCCGGCCAGTTCCGCGGTGGCTGCGGCGTGCGCAAGGATATCGAGCTGTTGGAAGGTACGGCGACCCTGTCGCTGCTCGGAGACCGGCATGACACGGCGCCGAACGGGCTGTTCGGCGGCGGCGTGGGTGCGAAGGCGGCAACGCTGCTGATCCGCGATGGCGCCACGCGCGAGCTTGGATCCAAGGAGGTTCTGGCGCTGCAACGCGGCGATGTCGTGAGCTTTCGTGTTTCGGGGGCCGGCGGCTACGGCGATCCGCGCAAGCGCGATGGCGATAAGGTGCGAGCCGATCTGCGGGATGGCTATGTCAGCCCGGCGGCCTCGCGCGAGGTTTATGGGCTCGCGGATTGACCGGGGCGTGAGCAAGGCTTGGGGCTCCGCTCCCTCGACCCCCGCTAAGGGCGGGCCCTTAGAACCCGCTACTGGTTTGGGAGTATGAAGGGGGCCTGCTCGGACCTTGCACCGTCTGAGTAAGCCCCCTTCATACTCCCAAACAAATGGATGGATTCCAAAGGCCTGCCTTTGGCGGGGTCCAGGGGCAGAGCCCTTGGCCTTCTTTCCTTTCACCCGATCCCAACGCGCCGGGGGTAAAGCAGGTTCGAGCGGCTCTGCGGTCAGGCCGGAAACTGTTGCAGCCAGTGCCGTGCGATGGAATCCCGGCGCGCGAACCACGCGCCGCCGCGATCCTGCATGTGCCGCAACACCCTATCCAGGCCCGCGATTCGACCGGCGCGGCCGATCATCCGCAGATGCAGCCCGACGGACAGCATGCGTGGCGTATCCGCCCCTTCCGCCCAAAGCTGGTCGAAGGCGTCGATGACATATTCGGCGAAATGCGCGGCGGTGGTGAAGCGCTGGCTGCCCTGGTGGAAGTGCATGTCATTGGTGTCGAAACTATAGGGCAGCACCAGATGCGGGCGGCCTTCGACCTGAACGTAATATGGCAGGTCGTCGCTGTAGGAATCGCTGTCATAGAGGAAGCCGCCATGCTCCAGCAGCAGGCGGCGGGTGTTGACGGAGGGCGCGGAGCGGGTGTGCCAGCCGAGCGGTGACGCCCCCGTTGCCGCCTTGATGGCGGCGCAGGCCCGCGCGATCGCTTCACGTTCCTCCGGCTCCGCCATGCCGGCGTGACGCTCCCAGCGCCAGCCGTGGCAGGCGA
>CAINEA010000275.1 GCA_903847525.1 uncultured Acetobacteraceae bacterium
ACCCTGTGCGCCGACCCGAAGACGCTGATCGCGGAACTCCGGCTGGCGTGAGGTGTCGCTGGCTACCTGGGCTGTAACCGGATATCAAAGCCTGGCATGAATTCATGGCCAAGTACCTGCCCAACGCCAATCCGGCCGAAAGCGGCTATGCGACCGGCTACATGTTCGCCTCGGTCCTGGCCGATACCCTGAAGCGCTGCGGCGACGACCTGACGCGCGAGAACATCATGCGCCAGGCGGCCAGCATCAAGGACCTCGAAGTCCCCCTTCTGGTCCCCGGCAGCCGGGTCAATTCCACGCCGACCGATTTCTACCCGGTGAAAGACCTGCAAATGTCGCGTATGGAGGGCGGGCACTGGATCGCCTTCGGTCCCCTGATGTCACGCAACGATCGCTAGATAGGAATAGGACGGAATGACCAACCAACCGGCGGACGCCGACTACATCGTCATCGGCGCCGGCTCGGCTGGCTGCGTCGTCGCCGCACGGCTCAGCGAGACCGGCGCCCGGGTAGTGTTGCTGGAAGCCGGGCCGAAGGACTGGCACCCGTGGATTCACATCCCCGCCGGCATGCTGAAGCTGCTGTACAACCCGCTGGTCAACTGGAACTACGCCTCCGAGCCTGAACCCGGCAGCGGCAACCGCGCCATCCACTGGCCGCGCGGGCGCGTGCTCGGCGGCTCCAGCTCAATCAACGGCATGCTGTATGTGCGCGGCAACCCCGCCGATTTCGACCTCTGGTCGCAGATGGGCTGCCGCGGCTGGAGCTATGACGACGTGCTGCCGTTTTTCCGCAAGTCCGAGCATTACGTGCAGGGCGGCGACAGCGAGTATCGCGGCCAGGGTGGCGTGCTGAAGGTCGAGGATTACCGCACTGTACTGCCCCTCACCCACCAGTTCGTGCAGGCGGCCCAGCAGGCCGGCCACACATTCCGCAAGGACCTGAACGGTGTCGAACAGGAGGGCGTGGGCTATTCACAGATGACCCGCGTCGGCAAATGGCGCGGCTCCACGGCGCAGACCTTCCTAAAGGAAGCGAAGCAGCGGCAGAATCTGCGCGTCGAAACCAACGCCCAGGCCAGCCGGCTGCTGTTCGATGGCAAACGCTGCGTGGGCGTCGCTTTCCGCCAAGGCGGTCAAGGGCACGGCCAGATGCGCGAACTCCGCGCCGCGCGTGAGGTCATTCTTTCCGGCGGCGCCATCAACTCGCCCCACCTGCTACAACTGTCCGGCATCGGCCCGGCCGAACATTTGCGTTCGATCGGCGTGGAGGTGCTGCAGGATGTCCCCGCGGTCGGCGCGAATTTGCAGGACCATTATGTCGCGCGCGTATCGCACCGGGTGCGCGATGCCGTTTCCATCAACCAGCTCGCGCACGGCCTCCGCCTGGCCGGCGAGGTCGCGAAATTCTTCACGCGCGGCAACGGCGCCCTGACCTTCGGCGTTACGACCGCCCAGGTGTTCTGCCGTTCCCGCGAAGGCCTGGCCAGCCCCGACCTGCAATTGCTGTTCACCCCGGCCAGCTACGACCGGCTGAAGTTCGGCACGCTGGAACATGCCCCCGGCATGACGGTGGCGGTCTGCCCGACCCGCCCGGACAGCCGCGGCACGATCATGGCCAAATCCGCCGACCCGTTCGAGAAGGCCGCCATCCGCCCGAACTACCTTTCCGCCCCCGAGGACCAGCGCGTGCTCGCCGCCGGCATCCGCTACACCCGCGAGATCTTCGCCGCCCCCGCCATGGCCGAGCACAGCGTGGAGGAAATCGTCCCCGGCCCGGACGTGACCACCGACGAGCAACTCGCCGACTACACCCGCAACAACGGCGGCACGATCTACCACCCCATCGGCACCTGCCGCATGGGCGCTGACCCCGCCAGCGTGGTGGACGACCGCCTGCGCGTGCGCGGCATCGGTGGATTGCGGGTGATCGATGCCTCGGTCATGCCCACCTTGACCACCGGCAATACCAACGCGCCAACCATCATGATTGGCGAAAAAGGTGCGGCGATGATCCGAGAGGACGCGGCAGCATAGAATACGGACAGGAGTTCCGGCTGATTTACCGGAACGGACGCAAGGTCTGCTGGCCGATCGACCCGCCGCAGCCATCGCCGTCAGTGCCGCGGCCATCGGAGCGAAGATCTTCGACACTTTCCGCACCACAAGTCCGCCAAAGGGACCCTACTCCGCGCGCCCATTGCGGTGCGAGAAGGCCGTTTCCGCGCTGGTCATGAATTCCAGCAGCGCCGGGCGGCCTTCCTCGGTTTGCCGCCGCGCGCGCAGGATTGCATTGGCGATGTCGCCCGGATCGGACACCCGCTCGCTCCAACCGCCCAGATCCTTCGCCAGATTGGCGTAGTTGCCGCCAAGGTCCCGCGCCTTGTGCAGCTCGTGCGATAGTTTCATGTGCGGGATCTCGATCGCCATGGTGCTGTTGTTCAGCACGATCGTCAGGATCGGTATGCCGGCGCGCACCGCGGTTTCAAAATCCAGCCCCACCATGCCGAACGCCGCGTCGCCCATGAAGTTCACGCAGAATTTGTCGGGTGCGGCGACCTTTGCGCCGATCGTCAGGCCAAGCCCGGTGCCGAGCTGGTGCGACTTACCCCAGCCCAGATAGCCGCGCGGCCGCGTAGCCCGGTAGAACGGCAACAGCTGGTCGCGCGGGCTGCCACTGTCATGCGTCACGATGGCACCGGCAGGATCGACCACGCGCATGAACTCGTTCATCACCCGGTACGGCGTCATCGGCGTTTCCGCCGAGTTCAGTTTCGCGTCCCAGCGCCGCAGCCAAGCCGCCCGCTCAGCGGCGATCTCCGCTGCCGGATTGCGGCTGAGCCGCTTGCCGCCCAACCGGTCCTTCACCGCCGCGACCAGGCATGACAGCGTCAGCCGGGCATCGCCGAGCAGAGCGATTTCCGTCTCGAAGGATTTGTGCAGATCGCGGGTATCATTGGTGGCGTGGATGATCGCCACGCCCTTCGGCATCGGCGGCGTGGTCAATGGATGCCGGTTCAGCCCGGTGCCGACCCCGAACACCAGATCCGCCTTGGTATACAGGAACAGCCGTCCAGGGCCGCTGAACGTATTGCCGCCCGAACCCAGCGCCAAAGGATGGTCTTCGGGAAACGCGCTCTTGCCGTCCACCGTCGTCATTACCGGCGCCTGCAACAGCTCCGCCAGTTCCACCAGTTCGTCGGACGCTTCCGCGTACAGCACCCCCTGCCCCGCCAGGATCACCGGGCAATCGGCCGCCAGCAGCCGCTTGGCCGCATCGTCCACATCGCGCGGATCGGGCGCGGAGATCGTCGGGCGCACCGGCGTATAAGTCAGCACCTCCGACCCGATATCCAGGTCCACGATGTCGCGCGGCACCTCTACCATCACCGGCCCCAGCCGCCCGTTCTTTAGCGCGCTGAACGCACGCCGCATCACCGCCGGCGTCGATTCCGGCAGGGTGATCTCCTCCACCTGCTTGGTGACCGAGGCATAGGTCACGCTGGACCGGAAGGTCGGAAACACCTGCGCCTGGTCCCGCGCATGCGCCAGCGGCAGGAACAGTACCGGCACCGAATCGGAAAAGGTGGTGGCAATGCCGGGAAACGCGTTCTCCGATCCCGGGCCGTACTGCATGGCGAACACCCCAGGCGGCTTGCCGTTGGTCACCCGTGCATAGCCATCGGCCATATCCACGCCGACGCGCTCCTGCCGGCAGATCACCGGACGAATGCCGGCGGCTACCGCGTTCTCGATGATGGAGGTGGTGGGAAAGCAGAACAGAGTGGAAACCCCTTCCCGCTTCAGAATTTCCACGATGGCATCAGCGGCGCGCATGGGGCCCCTCCCTGGGTGCTTCTTGATCCAACGAGGCTAGGCGGAGGGTCCGCAAGCGGCAAGCGACCCGCCTCGGGCACGTGGCAAACGGTTCGCCTCGGCCACGTGGTAAGCTACCCGCCTAGGGTGGGGCGGCTAGGCGTTAATCTCCTGCAGCACCTCGAAGCCTTCGAACTCCGGATGCGACAAGGTCAGGCTCCGACCGCCGCCCGCCCCGGCATGCGCGGCGCGAAACTGCTCGGAGCGCGTCCAGTCCTGAAAGCGATCGTGGGATGCCCAAACGGTATGGGACGCGTACAGCACATGGTCCTCCCGCTCCGGTCCCTTCAGAAGGTGAAAGCTGATAAAGCCGGGCACGGTCTTCAGAAACACATCCCGTTCCAGCCATCGGGTCGTGAACGCCTCCTGTTCCTCGGGACGCACCTTGAAGCGATTCATGGCGATGTACACAGCCCGTCTCCTCAAGCGATGAAAGCGTGATCGATGACCGCGCCATTCTGGAACAGCCCGGGCTGGCTTGGAAGTGGCAGGAAAACAGGTCGGTGCGATCTCAGATCGCGCTTGCCAGACGTGCCGAATACCGTCAGCGTTTAACCAACGGCGCCAAAGGCGCCGATGAAAATCGGGAGGAACTGGACCATGCAACGCCGCACCTTTCTGCGTGCCGCCGCCGCTGCTGGTGTGACCGCAGGTCTCGGCGCCCCAGCCGTATTCGCGCAAACCTCACGAGAGAAGACCCTGCGCGTCGCGCCATTAACGGCATTGGCATCCGTGGACACCGTGTTCAACACGTCACTGGTTACCACCAATCACGGCTACGCTGTCTACGACACGTTGTTCGGCTTCACCGGAAAACGTGAAATCACGCCGCAGATGGCTGAAGGACATTCCGTCGAGAATGACGGCCGAACCTATATTATCAAGCTGCGCGAGGGTCTGAAGTTCCACAACGGTGAGCCGGTCCGCGCCCAGGATGCCGTGCAGAGCCTGAAACGGTGGGCAGGCCGGGAAACCTTCGGCCAGACCGTCGCAAAATTCGTGGATAATTGGGGGACCACGGACGATCGTACCCTGCGCATCACCATGACCCAACCGGTCCCCATCTTCCTCGAAGCGATCACCCGCGGCAGCGCCTCAGTGCCCTTCATTTTGCCGGAGCATATCGCGAAGACCGATCCTTACACCCAGATCACAGACGCGACCGGCAGTGGACCGTTCCGTTTCGTCAAGGAGGAGTTCGTCGCCGGCCAGATCGCCGTCTATGCGCGCAACAAGGACTATATTCCCCGTTCGGGCCCGGCGGACTGGACCTCCGGTGGCAAGGTCGCGCATTTCGACCGCGTCGAATGGCAGGCGCTGCCCGAACAAGCGACCGCGGCGGCAGCCCTGAAGTCGGGCGAGATCGATTGGTACGAGCAGGTTCAGCCGGATCTCGTGCCCAGCCTGCGCGCCCATCCGGAGATCCGGATCGGCAATGCCAATCCCTCCGGCTTCAACGGTATCTTGCGGTTCAATCACTTGCAGGCTCCCTTCAACAACCCCGCGGTAAGGCGCGCCGTGTTGCTGGCCGTCAATCAGCAGGACTACATGCAGGCGCTGACGGGTGGTGACGCATCGTCGCACACGATTTGCCGGTCCATGTTTCCGTGCGGGACTCCGTATGGCCGGGACATGGCAATCGAGCAGATGCCGGCGGACCTGGCCAAAGCGCGCGCCGCACTAAAGGCATCCGGCTACGATGGCGGCAAGGTCGTGGTCCTCAGCCCGGCCGACGTGCCCACCATCCATCCGATGGGCGAGGTTACCGCCGACTTGTTGAAGCAACTAGGCATGAACGTCGATTTTGCCGCAATAGACTGGGCCACCTTGGTGGCCCGCCGGGCAAGCCGAGAGGCGACGGACAAGGGCGGATGGTCGATCTTTCACACCTGGGCACCTTCCTCGATCATCGGATCCCCCGTGGAACATTTCGCCATGCGCGGGCTTGGCGCCAAAGGGTGGGCAGGCTGGTTCGCCGACGACCGGATCGAGGAACTGACCGCCGAATGGACCACGGCCACGACGGAAACCACGCGCGCGGCGGCGGCAAACACCATGCAGCAGCGTGCTCTCGAAACGGTGCCGTTCATACCATGCGGACAATTCCAGATCCGGACGGCGTACCGCAAATACCTGACCGGTATCGTCGAGGGCGGGGCGGCCTATATGTGGAACGTGCGACGCGCATAGGGCGCGCACGGCCACCCACCCCGCTTTGCCGGTTCTGATATCAGCGCGACGGATCGATCAACACCTTGGCATCCGGATTGGGTCGCCGCAGCCGCTCGAACATGTCCGGCAATTCAGCGAAACCGATCACGTTGGTAATCATCCCCTCCGGGTCGATCCTTCCTGTCGCCAGCATATCCAGCACCAGCGCGAAATCCTCGCGCTGGTAACCAAGAACGAACTGCACGCTCAACTCCTTACGGATGGCGACGCGGGGCAGGATGACGTCCTCGCTCCGGTTGACCCCAACCACCACGATGCGTCCATGCACCGGCGCCAGATCCATGCACTCCCGCAGCAGACCCGGCGCGCCGACGCACTCGAAGATCACGTCCGGCGCACCATCGTTCGAACGGTTCAACGCCACGCCGATGGGCTCGGACGAAGGACCGAGCCGCAAGGTCGCACCGAAACCGGCGGCTCGCTCACGCCGCGTCGGATCTATTTCGCTCACGACAATCCGGCTCGCGCCGGCGAGATGGGCAAAGGCAATGACGGCCAGACCGATCGGACCGGCACCGATCACCAGCACCTTCCGGCCATACAGCGAGCCGGCCAGCCTGACCGCGTGGGCACCCACCGCCAGCGGCTCCGTCAGCGTCGCCGTCCGAAGGCTGATCCCCTCCGGCACACGCAAGGCATGGCGAGCGCCAAGCCGGACATACTCGGCATACGCGCCAGGAACCGCCGCGGACATGCCGATGATCCGGCTCTTGGCGCACAGGATGCCAATTCCCTCCTTGCATTGGCCGAGCGGACGGCACTCGTCGCATTCCTGCAGCGGCACCCCGATCACCCGGTTACCCACCTGCCACTCCGCCGATCCGGACTCCACCACCTCGCCGGCAAACTCATGCCCGAGCACGGTTCCCGGCTCCAGCGGCACGAGGCTCTTCTCCGTCGCATGGATGTCGGACCCGCAGATCCCCACAAAGGCAACCCGCACCACCAGCTGGCCTTCCTCGGCAACGGGCCGTTGCCGGTCTTCGATCGTCAGTTTCTCACCGACGCCGTGGAATACTGCCGCACGCATGATATTTCCCCCCCTGCACCCAGATCCGCGATTATATCGCCGGTAATCCCATTACGACGAGGCCGTGACCGGAAACCATTTTCCATGTCATGCTCGCGTGCGCCCCGATCGACCTGCCCCTCGCAACAGGAGGAGAAGCACCATGAGCCGATTGACCCTTCGCGTGAACGGAGAAGATCGCGTCATCGACCTTGGTGATCCCGATACCCCCCTGCTCTACGTGCTGCGCGACGATTTGCAGTTGCATGGTCCCAAGTTCGGCTGCGGCCTCGGCCAGTGCGGTGCCTGCATGGTGATCGTCAACGGGGCGGCCGTCCGCTCCTGCGTCGTCCCTGCCGCGGCAATGGCAGGCAAGGAGATCACAACGCTCGAAGGCCTCGGCAGCCCGGAGCGGCCCCACCCCGTGCAGGCGGCGTTCATCGCCGAAGCGGCAGCGCAATGCGGCTATTGCACCAACGGTATGATCATGGCGTCCACGGCGCTGCTCCAGCGCAATCCGCATCCGCAGGAACAGGAAGTGCGGGACGAACTCGCCGCCAATCTCTGCCGCTGCGGCAGCCATGTTCGGGTGCTTGCGGCCGTGATGCGCGCGGCGCGGGAGGGCTGAGCCATGTCCTTTTCCCGCCGGAACCTGCTGCAAGGCGTGGCTGGCCTCGTGGTCGCGTTTGCGCTGCACGAACAGGCCCAGGGATCTCCCGCCAGGCTGGCCGCGGACAGCGTGGACGGCTACCTGGCCATCGCACCGGACGGGTCGGTCACGGTCTATGCCGGCAAGGTCGATCTTGGTACCGGCGCACGGGCCGCTCTGCGCCAGATCGTCGCCGAAGAGCTGGATATCGCCCCCGATGCCATCGGCCTCGTCGAAGGCGACACCGGCCTTACCCCCGATCAGGGCTCCACGGGCGGCAGCACCGGGATCACGGTGGGCGCCGCCCAGATCCGCCTCGCGGCCGCGACCGCCCGGGCAGCGCTGCTCGACCTCGCGGCACAGCGCTTCGGCGTCCCGGTCCCGCAGCTGTCGATTTCCGGGCCGGCCATCCGAACGCAGGGTAACCGGTCCATCGGGTTCGGCGAACTGATCGGCGGCCAGACATTCGGGCTCCCGGTGGACAAGTCAGCCCCGGTGAAGAACCCGGCGAACTATGCGATCGTCGGCAAATCCCTGCCGCGGCCCGACCTGCCCGCCAAACTCACCGGCCGGCACATCTACGTGCAGGATCATCGCGTCGCCGGCATGGTGCACGCACGGGTCATTCGCCCACCCTCCATCGGTGCCCGCCTGCTTGACGTCGATGCCGCCTCGATCGCCGCGGTCCCCAATGCGCGCATCGTGCGGCTGAAGGATTTCATTGCCGTCGTCGCACCCCGCGAATGGGATGCCGTCCGCGCCATGCGGGCCTTGAACGTGCATTGGAGCGATACCGCCACCCTTGATGGTTCCGGCGCGCTGTACGACACGATCCGCCACACGCCGGTCCTGCGCGAGGAGGTGCTGCGCGTGACCCAGGATCCGGCGCCGCTCGCATCCGATGGGTTGCGCCTGCTGCAGGCGGCCTACCATTGGCCGATCCAGTCGCATGCCTCCATGGGCCCATCCTGCGCGGTTGCCGACATTCGCGACGACGGCGGCACGGTCTGGACCGCGTCGCAGAACACCCATCGTTCCCGCCAGACCTTCGCCCGCCTGCTCGGCCTCGATCCCGCCAGGCTGCGCCTCGTCTACATGGACGGCTCCGGCAGCTACGGCAGCAACGGCAACGACGATGCGGCCTTTGAGGCCGCCCTCCTCTCTCGGGAGATCGGCGCGCCGGTGCGGGTTCAATGGATGCGCGCGGACGAGCATGGCTGGGACCCGAAGGGACCGCCGCAACTGCTCGACATGCGCGGTGCGATCGACGCGAACGGCGACATCGCGATGTGGGAGACCACGGCGATGCTGCCGGCGAACACCTCGCGGACCGGTCCCCCCTTGCTCGGCGCGATCGCCGCGGGGTTGGATACGGGGGAAGGCATGTCATCCGGCCTGACCTCGCTGAACGCCGACCCGCCCTACGACCTGCCGCATATGCGCGCGACGATAAGTTGGCTGAAGGCAACCCCGCTGCGCACGTCGAACCTGCGTGCGCCCGGCAAAGTCGGCAACGTCTTCGCTGTGGAGAGCTTTTTCGACGAACTTGCCGCCGCCGCTGCGGCGGACCCGCTGGAATATCGGCTGCGCCGCCTGTCCGATCCGCGCGGCAGAGAGGTGCTCAACCGCACCGCGGAGCGGATGTCCTGGGTACCGCACACGAAATCACCCGACCATTCCGCCGCGATGCTGCGCGGGCGGGGAATCGCCTATGCACATTACAAGCAGTCCGAGACCTATGTCGGCATGGGTATGGAGGTGGAGATCGAGCGGGCAAGCGGCAAGATCCGCGTCACGCGCGTGGTCTGCGCCCATGATTGCGGAATGATGATCAATCCGGATGCGGTGCGCGCCCAGGTCGAAGGCTCGATCCTGCAGACGATCAGCCGCACATTGTTCGAAGAGGTCACCTTCGATCATGCGGGCGTGACCAGCACGGATTGGGGAACCTACCCGATTCTGACCTTCCCCGATGTGCCGCGCCTAGACATCGTGCTGATCGACCGGCGCCTCGAACGCCCGTGGGGCGTCGGCGAGGCAGCCACGGCACCGGTCGCCGCAGCACTGGGCAACGCGGTGTTCGATGCAACGGGCGTGCGCCTGCGCCAGGCGCCGTTCACGTCGGCGCGGGTAAAGGCCGCCTTGGTGACGGCGAGTTGAGCTTTGCCCCTGGATAGAGTCGTCAACGATCTGGCATCGCCCGCCGTAGCCGCTCCAAAATCGATGCCCGTGTCGCATCGTCGCCGGCTCGCTCCAGGGCGTCCTCGATCCCGAGCATCAAGGCGGCACGCTCGTTATGCCAATCCGGCTGGCCGACCGTCTCAGGGCGCGATCTCCGCCGGACCGCCGCTGTCGTATCCTCAACGGGCGCTGTGCCCGGCTCCAGCCGAAAGACATCGTCCAGCATCGGGCGAAGCACCGCCGCTTCGGGGCGTATCCCACGGCCGACGACACGGTGGGCCAAACCTTCAATCGCCTCAGGCTCGCCATGCACCAGGAACACGCCGCCGCTGATCGGTGCGCGTGCCGCAACCCAGCGCCCAAGCTCCGGGCCATCCGCATGCGCTGAATAGCCCTCGATCCGCATGATATGGGCACCGACAAGGCTGGTATCGCCCTGAATCCGGACCCGCGTCGCGCCGTTCTGCAAAAGCCGGCCAAGTGTTCCGGCAGCCTGGAAGCCGACCAGCGCCACCACGGTCCGCGGATCCCACAAGCGTGCCTTCAGATGAGAGCGTATCCGCCCGGCCTCGCACATCCCGCTTCCCGCGAGCACGATCTGGAACCCTTCCGTGCGCCCAAGCCGATAGCTCTCCTCGCCATTCAGCACATAGCGGACCCTGGGAGACGATAGCGCGGCGCGAACCTCGTCCGCGTCGCCGAGCGACGCCGCATAGCGCAGAAAGACACGGCTCGCGCGCGTGGCGAGCGGTGAGTCCAGGTGAATGACCGCCTCGGGAACCTGGCTGGCATCCATCAGGTGTACCAGATCGAGGATCACCTCCTGCGCACGTTCCACGGCAAAGGTGGGGATCAGCAGCGCCCCGCCCTGCTTCGCCGCCGTGCGCACCAATTCCGCCAGCGCTGCCCGCCGTGCCTCCCGCGTGACCAAAGGACGATCCTCGTCGCCATAGGTGGACTCGACAATCAGGTGATCGACCCCGCCTTCCGGCCCCGTGGGCATCGGCTGCATTGTGGTTGCATCCGGACCGATGTCGCCCGAAACCATCACACGCATGCCCTTTCCGCGCTGACCGAATTCCAGTTCGATCGACGCGGACCCGAGCATGTGCCCGGCGTTCCAAAATCGAGCCCGCAGTCCCGCGGCCAGTTCGAGCCAGACATCGTACTCGACGGATGAAAAGCATACGAGCGTTCGCTCGGCGTCATCGGCGGTATAGATAGGTTGCACCGGCTCGTGTCCGCGGCGACGGTTCCGGCGGTTCAGGATTTCCACCTCCGTTTCCTGGATATGGCCGGAATCGGGCAGCATGCAGGAGCACAGATCGATCGTGGCGGAGGTCGCGTGGATCCGTCCACGGAACCCCTGCTTGACCAGGCGCGGCAGCAGGCCGCTGTGGTCGATATGCGCATGCGTCAGCAGCACGAAGTCCAGGCTGCGCGGATCGAACGGGAAAGGCTCATAGTTCAACGCCTTCAGTGTCTTGGGACCCTGGAACATTCCACAATCGACCAGGAAACGCACGCCAGGCGCCTCGAACAGCAGGCATAGGCCGGTCACCGTACGAGCCGCGCCGCAGACCTTCATGCTGACAGTCATGGCCACGCCCTCCTTGAACCAGTGGTTTCAAAACCTGGTCATTCCCGGCACGATAGCCATGCATCGCCACGAAGACCATACGAGCGGCAACCGAAGGATGATTGTCAAATGACCCGTCGCCCGCGCCGCGTCGAAGGCGCACAGGACTGGCCAAGCTACCGGCTCGCGATGTTCGACCGCGACTTTCTGTTGAGCCCGGTCATGCGCGGCGTGCGGCTACAGGTCGAGTGCACGAAAGCCGATGAAGCATTGCGTGCGGCGGGCGTGCGTTCCACGCTCGTGATCTTCGGCGGTTCACGGGTTGCCGAGGATGGACCAAATCGCCAACCGGCCTGGTATGCAGAGGCGCGACGCTTCGGCCGCATCGCCTCGGAGCGCGGCGGTGCCATGCACCCGGTCGCCGGCACCCGCGATAACGTGATTGCCACTGGCGGCGGCGCGGGCATCATGGAGGCGGCCTGTCGTGGCGCCTACGACGCCGGAGCACCGGCGATCGGATTCAACATTCGCCTGCCGAAGGAGCAGCCGCCAAACCCCTACACCACGCCGGAACTGACCTTCCAGTTCCACTATTTCGCCATCCGCAAACTGCACCTCGCAATGCGTGCCCGGGCATTGATCGTGTTCCCGGGAGGATTTGGTACTCTCGATGAGCTGTTCGAACTGCTGACCCTGCGCCAATCCGGGAGGATGGGAGCGGTGCCGATCATCCTCGTCGACCGAGTCTACTGGCACGATCTGATCAACTGGGAGGCCATGGCGGACGCTGGAATGGTGGCACGCTCGGACCTGGATCTGCTGCAGTTCGCGAACGATGCGGAAGATGCCTGGAGGCTGCTGGAAGCATCGGGGGTCCTGGTCGGGCGCTGACGGAAAAGCCGAACAGGCAATGAACTGCCGGCAGTCCGTATCAAACCAGCCAGTGTTCCTCGACGACAAACCGGGCGGCCAGCGGTCCCTCCATGATCTCGGCGGCGCATTCCAGGTCAACCAGATTATCGTACCAGGTCTGCGTCATCGCGCCCACCGTAACCGGCAGGTGCGGAATGACGCTGTTCGGTGCCGCTCCCTGCTCCTTTACCCGATACTGGACCGGCCGCTCGGCAGGAGCGACATCTTCCGGCCAGATCTCGATCAGGCTGAAGCGGCCGGCATCCGATCGAAGATCGCCGGACACTTCCGTGATAACGCGGGACACGGCGCCCACGAATAGCCGTGAGTCGATGTTGCAGGCGGCCATTTCCGGCGAGCGATGCGCCAGCGACCGATCCGCATCGTTGTCGAAATACAGGATCGGGAACCCGTCGATCCGCATCGAACGCCCAGCCTCGTTCGCTGCGGAAGAAGCCACCACATGGCATTGCACATAGCGCCGAAGCCCGGGGAAAGCACAAACCAGCGGACCGTGAACGTCGATCCAGTGGCGGCGGAATTGCGTCAGGCCGATCGCATCCATCCCACGCATCAAGCTGATCGCTGCGATCATCGTCTAATCACCTGTCCCGCAATATTCATTCCGAATCAACTCCTCGAAGCCGGGCGTTCGGCTGAATGCCTATGCACCCGCGATCGCTCCGCTGGCTTGCAGGTCCGCTATTTCGCTGTCGGTATATCCCGCCCCCCGCAGGACCGCCCGGCTGTGTTCGCCATATCGGGGCGCGACCTCCACCGGCACCTTGTCCGCGTTGCCCAGCGTGAAGGGACTATCCACCGTCATCATGCCGGTATCGGCCAGCGGACGAAGGAAACCGGCAACCAGCGCCTGGGCATCCGTTGCGATCTCGGCCGCGGTTCCAACCACGCCGAACGTCACCCCGGCTTCGTCCAGCAGCACCCGCCAGTCGGCCAACATCTTGCGAGCGAAAACGGCGTCCAGGATCTGGGTCAGGACGACCGCGTGAACACGCCGGGCCCCCACATCCATAAAGCGCGGGTCGGTGGTCAGGGATGGAATGCCGATGGCGTTGGCCAGCGCCGGCCATTGGCGTTCATTGATGGCCGCCAGCATGAACCAGCGATCGTCCAGCGTGCGATAAATGTTGGTCAACGCGGTGATCGATTCCTCGCGCGGCGGGCGCGGCGGAAAAGGCACACCGCAGAGTTCCGCCTGGATCAGATAGGCGTTCGCCCACATGCCGTTGCCCATCAGCGACGCCCGCACCTCTCCCCCTCGACCGGTCTTCTCGCGCTGGTACAGGGCCGTGACGATGGCACCGTATAGCGCCATGGCCGTCGGGCGATCGCCCATCGCCGGAACGGAGCGTGCCGGAATTGCCCGGTGATCCGGGCGAACCTCATCCATCAGGCCGGAGCGCGCCCAGTACGCGGTCGCGTCGAAGCCCGTCTTGCCGGCCTCTTCACCCACCTCGCCATAGGCCGTCAGCGACGCGTAGATCAGCCGGGGGCAGGTCTCCGCGAAATCGGCATAGCGAATCCCCAGCCGCTCCCGGCCCGGCAGCGGAACATTGGTGATGAACACATCCGCCTGGGACACCAAACGGTCCAATACGGCTTTGCCAGAATTGGACTTCAGGTCCAGCGCCAATCCCTTCTTGTTGCGGTTGTCCATCAGCCAAGGATGGTTGTGCTCCGATCGCGGCATCCCCGGCCGCTTGTATTGCGTCCTCCAGGCATCGCCCTCGCCGGGCGGCTCGATCTTGATGACCTCGGCGCCGAAATCCGCCAGCACCGTCGCGGCCGCCGGCGCGGCCACATAGCTGGCGCAATCGATCACTTTAAGGCCCGCGAACAATGGTTCGGTCATGCCCGGATCGCTCCCACATATTTTGCCCCGGTACTGAACCGGCGTTTCCGAAAGTCTCGGGCGAGACACCGGTCGCCGTCAAATCCACCCGGCCGCGCTTGTGCATGCTTCCGTCTTATGCGCCGATCCGGCGTGGCATCCGGACCAGCGAAGTGTTTGCCGATCGGAAGCAAAACCTGATCGTGCTGCAGTCCTGCTCGGCGCCGACCGAGCAGCCGATCGCCCTGAAGGATAACCCGCCGCATCCCCTTTGCAGGATGCACGCCCCGCGCCATGCTTCCCCACCAGTTTCGATCGGGGGGCGATCCGCCATGACACATGCCGACTGGCGCCAACGCGCCGGCACACTCTTCCAGTGCGAGAAGCGGCCGGCGACCGGCCGACGCGGCATGGTGGTCACCAATCATCCGCTGGCCTCCGCGGCTGGCGCGGAAATGTTGGCCGCTGGCGGCAATGCCATCGATGCGACCATCGCCGCCTTCTTCACGCTGACGGTCGTCGAGCCGATGATGGTGGGCGTCCTGGGCGGCGGCATGGCCCATATCCGCCTCGCCGATGAGTCCCACGTCATCATCGACGGCCAGAGCATGGCCCCGCTCGCCACCGGCCCGACGACCTATTTTCCGGACCCCGAAGCGGGCCCTGGCGCGATGGATACGATCGGTCGCAAGAACGCGCTCGGCCCGACAGCCGTCGCCACTCCGGGCAATCTGATGGGCTGGTGCGAGGCGCTGGAGCACTTCGGCACGTTCTCCCTCGCCGACGTGATGGAACCGGCCATCCGCCATGCCTCGCGCGGCTTTCGGGTCACGCCGTATCTGCATGAATGCGTTGCCGACTGTGCCGCCGACATGGCACGCGATCCGGAGATCGCGCGACTCTATCTGCCGGCCGGCGCGCCGATCGCAGCCGGCACGCGCCTGGTCACCGGCGACTACGCCGAGACCCTGCGCCTGATCGCGCGGGAAGGACAGTCGGTCCTCTACACGGGCTCCCTCGGCCGCCATTACGTGGACCACATGGAAAAATCCGGCGGTTATATCGCGGCGGAGGACCTGACCCGCTATCGCACCATCACGCGGGATGCGATCCGCGGCACCTATCGCGGGTTCGAGATCATCGGCCCGCCGCCGCCCTCCTCGGGTCCCCTGCATATCGTGCAGATGCTCAATATCCTGGAAGGCTACGACATCGGCGCCCTCGGCTTCGGCACGCCGGAAACGCTGCATCTGCTGGCGGAGGTGCTGAAGATCGCCTTCGCCGACCGCGCCGCCGCCACCGCCGATCCGGCCTTCGTCAAGGTTCCGGTGGCGAAACTTCTGGACAAGGCATACGCCGCCGATCGTCGCAAACGGATCGATCCGCAGCGCGCCCAGGCCTGGACCGCGGAAGTGGCCACAGGCGACGGCAGCGCCCACACCACCCATCTGACCATCGCCGACGGCCTCGGCAACGTCGTCGCCAGCACGCAAACGATCAACAGCCTGTTCGGCGCGCGCTACATTGTTCCCGGCACCGGCATGATCACGAACAATTACATGCACGTGTTCGACCCCCACCCCGGGCGCGCCAGTTCGATTCAGCCGGGCAAGCGGGTGACCTCGTCGATGTCACCGATGATCGTGCTGCGGGATGGCAAGCCGGCCTTCGCACTTGGCCTGCCGGGCGGACTGCGCATCTTTCCTTCGGTGATGCAGGCGCTGTCCAACCTGATCGATCACGGCATGACCCTGCAGGAAGCGGTAGAGGCGCCGCGTATCTGGACCCAGGGTCATGCGCTGGAAATCGAGGCCGGCTTCCCGGCCAAAGTGTTTCAGGCGCTGGTCGATCGCGGGCATCCGGTCGCCTCCGTCGGCAACGTCGCCGGAGGCATGAACGCCGTCCGGTTCGATGCGGACGGCACGATGGAAGGCGCCGCCTGCTGGCGTGCCGACGGCACCCCCATCGGAATCGGCGGTGGCCTCGCACGCAGCGGAGTACGGTTCCGCCCGGAAGCGACCCGCGTGGATCCTGGGTAGCCGCCGCGGCCCCTTTTCTGGAAACATGCAACCCAGGAGCCGGTCATTGTCACGGCCCGGGGTTCATGGCTACGCTCAACCGATAGGGAGAGAACGCTGATGTCGCAAACGGCAACCAAACCCATTCCTGTTCCAGATGAGATCAGTGCCCCGTTCTTCGACGGCGCGCGCGAAGGCAGGCTGATGCTGCAACATTGTACCGCCTGCAACGCGTGGAGCTTTCCGGTGCGCGAACGCTGCCCGCATTGCTTCGCGGCGAAGCTCGAATGGCGTCAGGCCAGCGGCCACGGCAGCCTCTATACGTTCACCATCATGCATCAGGTGATGAACCCGGGTTTCGCATCCGCCGTGCCCTATAACGTGGCACAGATCGACCTGGAGGAAGGCGTGCGAATGGTATCGAATGTCATCGGCATCGCCAACGACGCACTGCGCGTCGGCATGCGGCTCGAAGTGTCTTTCGAAGATGTCGGCGAGAATGTCCGCATCCCCAAATTCCGTCCCGTCGTCGGCTGAGCAGGGAGCGCCACCATGCCAAACCAACCGAAGGGCGCCATCGTCGGCATCGGCGTCACGCCGATGGGCAAGATCTACGGCCGCCGCTCCGTCGATTTTGCCGCCGAAGCGATCGCCCTCGCGCTCGACGATGCAGGCCTGACCAAGAACGACATCGACGGGCTGCTGATCAACGCAAACATTCCCGGCGACATGGATGTCCGATCGCAGATGGTTCTGGGGTTCGAGAACCTCACGCTCGTGAACGTCATGAGCGCCTACGGCTCCACCGCGGGAAGCATGATGCAGTATGCCTGCATGGCCATCCGGGAAGGCCTGGCGAATACCATCGTGCTGGTCTACGCCGATGCGCCGCTGACACCCTCACGCGGCGCCGGCCAGTCCTACGCCGGACCGCATCGCTTTCCGCTTGGCGGCATGACGGGGTTGCGGGCGGCGTACGGCGATTTTGGCGCCAACCCCGCCTATGCGATGGCGGCACGGCGGCACATGCATCTTTACGGCACCACCGAGGACCATTTCGGCATCATCGCCGTCGGCCAGCGGAAATGGGCCCAGCTCAGCCCCTGGGCGCAGATGAAGACGCCGATGACCATGGAGGACCATCACAACTCCCGCTGGATCGCCGAACCGCTGCGGCTGTTGGATTGCTGCCTCGTCTCCAATGGTGCCGTCGCGGTGATCGTCACCTCGGCAGAGCGGGCGCGGGACCTGAAGCAACCGCCGGTCAACGTGCTCGGCTACGCACAGTGCGCCCCTGGCGACAATCTGCGCACGGACCGTCATCCCGCCGTCGAAACCGGTGCGAAGCGTTCCGGGGAAATCGCGTTCCGCATGGCCGGTATCACGCGCGACGATATCGGCACGTGCCAACTCTATGATTGCTACACCTACACCGTGCTCGTTACGCTGGAAGATTACGGCTTCTGCGCCAAAGGCGAAGGCGGCCCGTTCGTCGCCGACGGCAAGCTCGCCCCCGGCGGGGCGCTGCCGACAAATACCGGCGGCGGCCAGTTGTCGGGCTTCTACATGTGGGCCTTCACGCCGTTATCCGAGGCGGTGGTCCAGGCACGCGGCCAGGGCGGCGCCCGCCAGGTCGCACGCAATGATTATGTGCTGGTCAGCGGCAATGGCGGGATCCTGAACTACCACTCCACCCTGATCCTCAGCCGGCACGCGTCCGGCTGAGGTTGGGTGGCCGCGATCACGTTACCGGAAATGCCTGGGCAATAGGCCGTGGTGCCTGGCCTCGCGCTCCAATTCCTCGCGGTAGTCCGGATGCGCCAGCGCGATGATCGCCTTCGCCCGTTCGGGAACCGATCGGCCCTTCAGATTGGCGATGCCGTACTCTGTCACCACGTACATCATGTCTGCGCGCGTGGTGGTCACGATATTACCCGCGGTCAGGTTGAGCACGATACGGCTCTTGCGCACGCCGCGCCGTTCATAGGTCGAGGATAGGCAGATGAACGACTTTCCCTCGTGCGAGGCATAGGCGCCGCGAACGAACTGCGCCTGGCCGCCAGAGCCGCTGATGTGGCGATGGCCGTCGGATTCCGATGCGGCCTGGCCCTGCAGGTCGATCTGCGTCGTGTTGTTGATCGCCACCACCCGATCGTTGCGCATGATGATATGCGGCAGGTTGGTATATTCCAGCGGGTGGCAAAGAAAATCCGGATTGCGGTCCAGCGTGTCGTACAGGCTCTGAGAGCCCAGCGCGAACGTGTAGACGATCTTGCCGGGATCGAGCGCTTTGGCCGCACCACTGATCTTTCCGGCCCGATACAGGTCGGCGATCCCGTCGGTCATCATTTCCGTGTGCACGCCCAGATCGCGGACATGGCTTTCCTGCAACAGCGAACAGACTGCGTTCGGCATCCCGCCGATACCGATCTGCAGGCATGATCCGTCCTCGATCTCATTGGCGATCAGGCGGGCGATGGTGCGGTCGATATCGGTGGGCGGCGGGTTCGGCAACGCCGGCATCGGGTGATTGTCGCCCGCGATGACATAATCCACATCGCCTGCCGGCAGGAAGTTCTCGGGGCCGAAGACATGTGGCAGCGCGGCGTTGGTTTCCACGATCACGGTCCGCGCGCGCTCGGCAATGGCGCGAAACCAGAGGCTGTTGGCGCCAAAGTTGAAATTCCCATCCTGGTCCATCGGGCGGGTCTGGAGCACGAGGATGTCGACTGGATCGATGAAGCGGCGGTAGTAGTCCGGTATCTCACCAAGGTTGCACGGAATGTAGTGACAGTTGCCGGAATCGTGCAGCTTGCGATCGTAGCCGCCGAAATGCCAGTTGTACCAGGCGAAATGCTCGCCGCGCGGATCGGCCTCCAGCACGGCGCGCGGCCGGGTGGACAGGCAGCCGCGGATATTCACGTCCGTCAGTTCGGACGCGCGTAGGGCCAGGGACACGTCGAAGGCGTCCGGCTGGTTGAAGGTCGCGCCGTAATCCAGCCAATCGCCGGAACGGACCATGGCGGCGGCGGCGGCGGCGGAGATCGGGCGCGCCTGCCGCGCGCTGGTCGTTGCTGTCATACTGGTCGAACTTTCACCTGACCGGCCTGTCCGACCATCAGCAGGAAGATTACCTGCTTCGCGAAGTGCTTTGCAACGATGGCTACCCGATGGTTGCCGCCCGCTACGTACGAGCGGCGATATGCTCCGCCAGATGCGCCGCGTCGTATTCGACCCCATACACGAAACTCGACGCCCGTCGCGAAAGCCAGCTCAGCCCCAGGAAATACAACCCGGGCACATCGGTCACGCCACGCCGGTGCACCGGCGCACCGAGGTCGTTGAAGGCGTTGATCTTCACCCAGCCAAAATCGAGCCCATACCCGGTCGCCCAGACAATCGATCGAACGCCCGCGTCGCGCAGGTTCAGATGAAGGATCGGGTCGGTGACACAGGCCGGGTCCGGGCCGATGGTCCGCGCCTCCGGCTCCTCGGGCACGGCAAGGCCCTCCCGGGCCGCATAGGCATCGACGGTATCAAGCAACGACAGATAGGCTGCATCACCCTGCGCCAGGCTGCTGGCCAGATCGGCGGAGAACCGCATCGTGCTATCTTGATACGCTTCCGCACGCCCCACCAGCACCATCCCGCGCTCGGCCAGGCGGCGGTAATCGATGGTATGCCCGCCATAGGCGCCGCTGACCGCGATCGTGACATGCTTCGGCAGCGGATCGCCGACCGGCACATCCCACATGCCCAGCACGCCCAGCCAATAGCAGTAATCGCGCCCACGATAGCGGCGAGGCAGCCGCTGGTGCTGCCCGATGGACAGATAGACGCCCCGGCCCGCGCGCAACAATTCGTCGGCGATCTGGGCGCCGGATGAACCGGCCCCGACCACCAGCACCGCACCCTCGGGCAATTGTCCGGGATTGCGATAGGCGTTGGAATGCATCTGCACGATCCCGACGTCCGGCGGCACCACGGCTGGGATGACCGGGCGCTGAAACGGTCCGGTGGCCGCGATGACGTTGGCCGCTTCAATCGGCCCCGCCGACGTTTCGGCACGAAAGCCCGTCCCATCCGCCTTCCTATGCAGCGCCGTCACCGCGACCCCGCTGCGCACGGGCGCGGCGATCCGTTCCGCATAGGTGACAAAGTAATCCACCATCTGCTGGCGCGTGGCAAAGCCATCGTCCTCAACGCCGGCGATGGGCAGGCCCGACAACCGGTCATGCCATGCCGGCCCATTGGCGTGCAGGCCGTCCCACCTTTCCGAGCGCCAGCGCTCGGCAATCCGATGCCGTTCCACGACCAGGTGGGACAGGCCGTGCTGGCTGAGTTGCTCGCTCATCGCCAACCCAGCCTGGCCGCCACCGATGATCAGCGTCTCGATCTTCTCAACCGGCATCGCGGCATCCCATTCCGATTGGATAAGTCTGCCGCTCAGGCAACGCCGGAAGCGTCCCTAGGCGATCGGGTCCAGTACAACGACAGGGATCTCCCGATCTGTCTTCTTGGCGTAATCGGCGTATGGCGGCCAGAATTTCACGGCCTCTTCCCAAAGCCGCGCCCGTTCCGCACCGGTCGCCGTCCTCGCGCGCGCCTTCGTCTTGGTGGTTCCAGCCCAAACTTCAACCTGCGGATCGGCCAGCAGGTTCTTGTACCAACCGGGATGGTCCGGTGCGCCGCCTTTCGACGCCACCACGATGTAGCTGTTGCCGGTCATGCCGTAAAACAGCGGGAACATATATTTCTCGCCGGATTTCCGGCCCTGGGTGGTGAGCATCAGCGACGGAACGACCATTTCCGAATAGCCGGGCGGTGTCACGGTATACATGTGCCCATCGGTGCCCCCGCTCGAAAGGTAGCGCGCCGCATGCTTTTGCATCCATTCCGGAAGCTTGGGAGCCAGTTTTGCTTCGGTCATGTGGGATCTCCTGCTGAACCAGAGCAGAGCATGACAGATAGGGTTCCCCAAGGTCTACATCGGTCCCGGACCGGGCAGCGATCTTGGAATGAAGCCGCTTGGCGCTTGGCGCATCCAGGCCAAGTGGGTAAGATCGAAAGAATAAGAAGAATATGGGGGACACCACGATGCTGAACAGACGCACCTTGGTCGGAAGCGCCGCAACACTCGCGGTGGCGGCAAGGGGCGCACGCGCCCAGGGCAACAACACCATACGTATCGGCATGCTGAACGATCAGTCCGGTGTGTATCGCTCGGTTGGTGGTCCCGGCTCCGTCGCCTGCGCTCGCCAGGCGGTCGACGAATTCGCTGCCGCGCATGGCCTCACCGTCGATATCCGGGTCTCCGACCACCAGAACAAACCCGATGTGGGCGTCGCGATCGCGCGCCAATGGTTTGACGAAGGTGTCGACGTCGTCGTCGATATCCAGGGATCGGCAATCGGCCTGGCGCTGAACAATCTTGTTCGTGACCGCAACAAGGTCATGCTTGCCTGCAATGTCGGCACCACAGACCTCGATGGCAAGGCCTGCTCACCCAACACGGTGCATTTCGCGCACGATACCTACATGTGCAGCAAGTCAACCGGCGGTGCGCTGGTGAAGCAGGGCGGCACGACCTGGTTCTTCATCCGCGCCGATTATGCCTTTGGCAAATCGATGGAGGACAACACCACTGCCTTCGTTGAGAAAGGCGGCGGCAAGGTGCTTGGCAGCGTGGCGGTGCCGTTTCCCAATTCCGATTTCTCCGCGGCGATCGTGCAGGCACAGGCCTCCGGCGCCAAGGTCGTGGGTCTCGCCGAGGCGGGGGCGGATCTTGTCACCTGTATCAAACAGGCGGCTGAGTTCGGTCTCGTCCGCCGCGGCCAGAAACTCGCGGCCCTGCTCATGTTCATTCAGGACGTGCACGCGCTGGGGTTGCAGACCGCCCAGGGACTGGTGCTCTCCACCACCTTCTACTGGGATCTCAACGATCGCACCCGGTCCTTTGCCAAGCGGGTTTGGCGGGCCATGGGCGATGCGCCGCCTAATATGAGCCAATCAGCCAATTATTCCGGCGTGCTGCACTATCTCAAGGCCGTTGCCGCACTTGGGCCGGCCGAGGCGAAGAAATCTGGCCTTGCTGCCGTGAACTGGATGAAAGCGCATCCGATCGACGATGACGCCCTCGGCGTGGCGACGATCCGGTCCGACGGACGCGTCATCAGCCCGGCCTTCCTTTGTGAGGTGAAGACGCCCCAGGAAAGCCGCTACGCATGGGACTACTACAAGGTGCTGGCAACCACGCCTGCGGATCAGGCCTGGCGGCCGCTGGGGGAAGGCGGTTGCCCGCTGTCCACCTGACCGTCGAGGCGATGGGGCCTCGCGGATAAGACTCGCCAGCCCCCTCCCCGCCCCGCGTGGAAAGACACTTCCGTGACATGTCCTGGCTGAACAGCGTCGAACGATTGGCATAAGCTGAGCCGCCGGGCTTGGAGAATCGCCACGCGGTTCCCAGATCATAGGCAATCGGCTATCCTGCCGCGGTAATCAGTAAGTCGCGGATCCAATCCACTGTGCCGATACGCGCAAGGCGGTATCGTATCAGTCGGCGTTGAAGTGCAGAAAACCAATGGAGCGAACATGGAAAACAACGGAAAATGTCCGATGTCGGGTGGTGCTCGCGGGGACACGGCACCCAGGGCCGCATCGAACCAGGACTGGTGGCCGAATCAGTTGAACCTGAAGGTTCTTCACCAGCACTCCAATCTGTCCGATCCAATGGGCAAGGATTTCAGCTACGCCGAAGCTTTCAAAAGCCTCGACCTGGATGCCCTGATCAAGGACCTCCGCGCGTTGATGACGACGTCGCAGGATTGGTGGCCGGCGGACTATGGCCACTATGGGCCGTTCTTCATTCGTATGGCCTGGCATAGCGCGGGAACCTACCGCATCGGCGACGGCCGCGGCGGAGCGGGCTCCGGCACGCAACGCTTCGCACCCCTCAACAGTTGGCCCGACAATGTCAGCCTCGACAAGGCGCGCCGGCTGCTCTGGCCGCTCAAGCAGAAATACGGCCGGAAGATCTCGTGGGCCGACCTGATGGTTCTTGCCGGTAACTGCGCCCTTGAATCTATGGGGTTCAAGACATTCGGCTTCGGCGGTGGGCGCGAGGACGTCTGGGAGCCCGGGGAGGACATCTACTGGGGCTCGGAGGGCAAATGGCTGGCCGACCAGCGCTACAGCGGCGACCGCGAGCTCGAGACGCCTCTTGCCGCCGTTCAGATGGGCCTGATCTACGTCAATCCGGAAGGGCCGAACGGCAAGCCGGATCCGGTCGCCGCGGCGAAGGATATTCGCGAGACCTTTGCCCGGATGGCTATGGACGATGAAGAGACAGTTGCGCTCATCGCCGGCGGCCACACGTTCGGCAAATGCCACGGTGCTGCTGATCCCGGCCAATATGTCGGTCCCGAGCCCGAGGGCGCTCCCATCGAACAGCAAGGCCTCGGCTGGAAGAACAGCTTCGGCACCGGCAAGGGCGTCGATACCATCAGCAGCGGGCTGGAGGGGGCATGGACCACCAACCCGGTGAAGTGGGACAATAACTACCTGGACAACCTGTTTGTCTACGACTGGGAGTTGGTGAAGAGCCCAGCCGGCGCGTTCCAGTGGACGCCCAAGGACGCATCCGCCGCGGGCACCGTGCCCGATGCTCACGATCCGTCGAAGCGGCACGCCCCGATGATGCTCACGACGGACCTCTCGCTCCGGATGGACCCGATCTACGAGCCGATTTCGAAGCGCTTCCATGAGAATCCGGAAGCCCTAGCGGAAGCCTTCGCCAAGGCTTGGTACAAACTTACGCACCGCGACATGGGGCCAGTTACGCGATATCTCGGCAATCTTGTTCCTGCGGAGCCGCAGTTGTGGCAAGACCCTGTGCCCGCCGTGGACCATGCATTGATCGGGGAACCGGACATCGCGGCCCTGAAGGGCAAGATCCTTGCGTCGGGGCTGTCGATCTCCGAACTGGTTTCAACCGCCTGGGCATCGGCGGCAACGTTCCGCGGTTCCGACAAGCGTGGTGGAGCGAACGGAGCGCGCATCCGCCTCGCGCCGCAGAAGGATTGGGAAGTCAACCAACCGGCCGAACTTGCAAAAATCCTGCAGACGCTGGAGGTGATCCAGAAGGATTTCAACCGTTCGCAATCCGGTGGCAAGAAGGTCTCGCTCGCGGACCTGATCGTTCTCGGCGGTTGCGCGGCTGTCGAAAAAGCGGCGAAGAGCGCTGGGCACGACTTGAAGGTGCCATTCGCGCCCGGGCGCACCGACGCGTCACAGGAACAGACCGACACAGCCTCGTTCGCCGTGCTGGAACCGACGGCGGACGGGTTCCGTAACTACCTGCGAGACGGGCACACGATGCCGGCGGACCACCTGCTGGTCGACAGGGCGCAGTTGATGACACTGACCGCCCCCGAGATGACCGTTCTCATCGGCGGCATGCGCGTTCTGAATGCCAATTTCGGACATTCCAAACACGGCGTCTTCACCAAGCGGGCCGACGCGCTGACCAACGACTTTTTCGTCAACCTGCTCGACGTGAACACTGAGTGGCAGCCCTCCGCCACCACCGACGGGGTGTACGAGGGACGCGATCGCGC
This sequence comes from uncultured Acetobacteraceae bacterium, assembly GCA_903847525.1. Lineage (GTDB taxonomy): Bacteria > Pseudomonadota > Alphaproteobacteria > Acetobacterales > Acetobacteraceae > PALSA-911. The sequence goes on from CAINEA010000275.1 coordinate 24,924, forward strand.
GACCGGGGAAATCAAGTGGACCGGCACCCAAGTTGACCTCGTTTTCGGTTCGAACTCCCAGCTCCGGGCCATCGCGGAAGTCTATGGGTCCGATGACGCGCAGGCGGCCTTTGCGCGCGACTTCGTAGCCGCATGGGGAAAGGTGATGAATCTCGATCGCTTCGACCTGGCCTGATCAGATCAGGGCGACGTTTTACAATCATGTGAAATGTCGCCCTGCGCGATTTGGCGACGTGGATGGCCCCTGCGGGCGGTCCAGATCCGATACCCCCGCTACCGCAGCGGCAACAGCCACGGCACCAGCAAGACACTGACAATCAACACGACAATCGTGAACGGAACGCCGACCTTAACGAAATCGCCGAAGGCATAATTTCCCGGCCCGACCACCAATGTGTTCACCGGCGTGGAAATCGGCGTCATAAAGGCCGCGGAGGCCGCCAGCGCAACGATCATCGCAAACGGATAGGGCGACGCGCCCAGATCCTTGGCGATCGCCAGCGCCACCGGCGCCATTAAGACCGCCGTGGCGGTGTTGGAGATGAACAGGCCCAAAAGCGCGGTTATCAGGAACAGCGTCCCCAGAACCATATGCGGCGAGGCATTGCCGACAACCGCAATCAGCGCGTCGGCCGCCAGATCGACGCCGCCGGTGCGCTGCAAAGCGATCGAGAACGGCAGCATTCCGACGATCAGCACGATGCTCTGCCAGCTGATCGAGCGATAGCCGCTGTTCATATCGACACAGCCCAGCAGCCCCATCAGCAGGCAGCCGATCAGCACCGCCTGCACGTTCGGCACCACGCCGCTGACCATCAGGCCAACGACGATTGCCAGCACCCCAAGCGCCTGCGGCGCCCGGTTCCCAGCGGGCAGCACCTCGTCGAATTCTGCCGGCATGTTCAGCACGACCATCATTTCCGTCGCGGCATTCAGCCGATCGATGTCCGACCAGTATCCGATCAGCAGCAGCGTGTCGCCGACGGCAAGGCGTTCGTCCAGCAGGTCCCGCCCGAGCACGACGCCGCCACGACGTAGCCCGATCACGGTCAGGCCGAGTTCCCTGCGGACCCTCGCCTCCCGGATCGTGTGCCCGACCAAGTCTGAATCCGCCGGCAGGATCACCTCGACCATGCCGAGTTCCTGCGACTGGTCGGTGTAATAGCCGCCGCCCTCGGACAGCGGCAGCTCCTCGACGCCGTACTCCCCGCAGAGTGCGGGCACATCGAGGCTGCTTGGCTCGATATCGAGCAGCAGGACATCGCCGGCCTGAAACTCGGTGCGCGCCTGCGGCCGGATCAGTTCGGTGCCGAAGCGTGCCGCACGTTCGACGGCCAATAGGTTCACCCCGGACGCCCGCAGCAAGAAATCCTCCCGCCGCTTTCCCGCTACCGGCGATCCGGGCAGCACGCGCAGCCGATGCTCGCGGTCAGCCAGCCGGTACTGGTCGATCCAGTGACGCAGGCTGGTCTGGCGCTGATCCGCATTGCCGCCGTCCACAACGGCCGGCAGCCAGCGCCGGGCGAAAAACATGTAGCCGATCGCCAGCAGCAGAATGGGCAATCCGAAAGGGGTGAAGCTGAAGAAGCCAAAGCCCGAAAGCCCCTGGCGGACCAGTTCGGCATTCACCACAAGGTTCGGCGCGGTGGCCACCAGGGTCAGCATGCCGCTGGTCAGCGCGGCGACGCTCAGCGGCATCATCAGCTGGCTCGGCGCGGTTCCGGTATTCTTGCAGATGCGCAGCACCACGGGGATGAAGATCGCCACAACCGCGGTCGAACTCATCAGTGCCCCGAGACCGCCGACCGCCAGCATCAAAAGGACCAGCATACGGGTGCCGCTGCTGCCAGCCTTTTGGTAGAGCCAGTCCCCCAGTCGCCGAGCGACCCCGGTTCGCACCAGCCCCTCGCCGATCACGAACAAGGCCGCGATCAGCACGATGTTCGGATCGCTGAACCCGGCCAGAGCCTCTCCCATGGTGATGATGCCGGTCAGCGGCAGCAGCACGATCATCAGCAGCGCCACCGCGTCCATGCGCGGCTTGTTGGCGATGAACATCGTCACCGCGGCAGCCAGCAGGACCAGAACGAGAGCGAGGTCGGTGTTCATTTTCCGGCTCCTTCCAAATATCTGTTTTCGCCAGGAAACGACATATTTCGGCCGTGCCACATCAGAACGGCCAGAAGACGGGAACGAGGAATACGCCGACCAGGAAAAACCAGATCGTCAGCGGCAAACCCAGGCGCCAGTAGTCGGTGAAACGATAGCCACCCGGTCCCTGCACCATCAAGTTGCAGGACGAGGCCACGGGTGTCAGGAAGCAGGCCGCCGAGGCCACCGCCACGGTTACCAGGGCGGTACGTGGCGACACGCCGACCTCACCGGTGGCGGAGATCGCCACGGGGATCAGGATCAGCGCCGAGGCGGTGCTGCTGATGAGCTGGCAGAGCAGGGCGGTGAGGATGAACAGCGCCGCAAGCAACGCATAGGGACTGGCGTTGCCGACCAGATCGACCAGCACTGCGGCCATCATCTGCGCGGCGCCCGTCTGGTACATCGCGGTGGAGAGCGGAATGAGAGAGGCGATCATGATCAGCGCCGTCCAGTTGATCGCGCGGTAGGCCGCCTCGATCCGGAGCACGCCGATCCCTACCAGGACGCAGGCCGCGGAAAGCCCGGCGATGACCCTGGGTACCGCGCCGGTGGCGAGCATCAGGACCAGGACCGCGAGCACCGCGAGAACGACCTTGCCGTTCGTGCCGAACTCCACGGCCTGGCGGCGCACGAGATCGGGCTGGTCCACGACCAGAACGTCCGGGTCGCGCAGATGCTCGTCCAGCGCCGCCCACCTGCCCTGCAGCAGCACGGTATCGCCGGCGGCAAGCGTGGCCTCGCGCGGCGGGAGGTTCTCGCCCCGGCGCTGGACCGCCAGGACCATCAGATCGCCGCTGGGCGTGAGCATGCCAGGGAACATCGCCTGGCCGATCAGCGAGGAGCGCGGCGGGATCACCACTTCGGCAAAGCCGTACTGGGTATTGAACAGCGCATCCCGAACGTCGGTGCTGGAAATCTCGCCGGAACTCTCCCGGCGGGGCAGCAGAGAATTCTCCTCGGCGAAGCGCCGGACCGCCTGTTCCTCGCCGCGCAACATCAGGGTATCGCCGATCGCCAGCACATCGCGGCCG
>CAINEA010000276.1 GCA_903847525.1 uncultured Acetobacteraceae bacterium
CAACGTCAATCAAGTCCGGCCGCTACGGCGAGGAAGTGCTGACCGGCAAGCGAGCCGCCACGGACGCCGAGGTCATCAGCCTCCGGGCGAACCAGCAGATTACCGAGGCGGATGCCCGCGCCGCCATTCAAGCGAACCGGGAAGCCTCCGGGCCGGGCCTCGTTGCGCTCCGTCAGCAGCGCGATCTCGCTACGCACGCCGGCGAACAGGTGACGCGCGGCTTCGAGGCGGCGCCCAGCACGGAAGAAGTCGGCCAATCTCTGCTCAACCGCGTCAACACCTACATCCGGGGGCTCAAAGGAGATCGCTCCTCACTCTCGGAAGCGTTCTACGGCGACGTGGACAGAGGGATGTTAGGAGCCCACCGGGCCGGGGACACGTTCGTAGGGCACGAAAGCGGGGCGGGTTTAGTTAAGATGCTCGAACACCGGTTGACTCCTGAGGGCAGCGCCGGGGTTTCTAAAGAAGAGCAAGACTTGATCCGCAATTACATTTTGCCCAACATCCGAGGCGCTCGAGTCGAGACGACAGAGGGCGAGCAAGCCGTCGAAACGGCCAAAGCCGCGTGGGCGAAGTTGCACGGAACGCCTTATGAGAAACCCGCTGAGTTTGTGCCGAAAGAACCCCTTGTTATTCGGGAAGTAGTGCGGAAACTGCGCGATGCGGCAGGCGGCCGACCGGAAGAGGGGTACGCGGCCATCGGCCAGAAGCGGGCAAAGCAATATGCGAACCTGGTTGCCGACGCTTTGGAAGAGTGGCATCCGGGGCTAAGGCCAGCGGACGCCCAATACCAGAAACTTTCTGAGGCTCTGGACCCTGCAAAAACCCGGCTGGGCGGCAAGGCCACCGCGACGGAACGGTTCGACCAGGATCGACTTGTCATGGACGCTTCGGCGGCTCCAGGCGCTTTCTTCAAAACGCCCGAGTCCGTGCGCCAACTCGTGACGCTCTCCGGCGGCGACAAAGGCCCGGTCGAGATCGAGGCGCTGAACTGGGCGCGGCGTAACCTCGCCGATAAGAAAACGCCCGAAGCGATGCGGGAGTGGTTGCGGAAAGCCGAGTGGATGTCCGAGACGCCTCGTGCGCGTCAGGTTGTCGCCCAGGAAATCGAACGCTTTGACCAGGCGACCGAAGCCGCCAAAGTGGCGGGCACGCGGCTCAAGACCGGCGCGGAGAACTACGCCGCGCGCGTCGGCGAGCAACGGAAATTGGCCGAGACCGCCGCATCGGAGACGGCCAAAGGCACCGAGACGGCCCAAAAGGCGCTCGCCGACTGGCGCGGCACGGTCGATCGGCTCAAGACCAACGTGGAGTCGGGCAACATTCGTTCCGAGGATTTGACAGGCAGATTGCGGACGCTCCTGGGCAAACAGGCCGCGACCGAGTCAATCCCGCCGGACGCCCTTGCGCGGTTGAACGCTGAAATTAACGAGATCGACGCTCTTGTGAGTCGCGAAGAAAAGCGCCGGGCAACAATTAAGACGATTGCCAAGACCCTTGCGATCATGGGGTTGGGGGCGGAAACGGTGCATGTCG
>CAINEA010000277.1 GCA_903847525.1 uncultured Acetobacteraceae bacterium
CCTGGTGCTGGAACCGACCCGCGAACTGGCCGACCAGGTTTCGGAAAGCTTCAACAAGTACGCCAAGTACACCAAGCTCACGCATGCGCTGCTGATCGGCGGCACGGCGATGGACGAGCAGATCAAAAAGCTGGACCGCGGCGTGGACGTTCTGATCGCCACGCCCGGCCGCCTGATGGACCATTTCGGACGCGGCCGCATCCTGCTCTCCCAGGTCAATATCCTGGTGATCGACGAAGCCGACCGCATGCTGGACATGGGCTTCATCCCCGACGTGGAGGAAATCTGCAGGAAGCTGCCCTTCACCCGCCAGACCCTGTTCTATTCCGCCACCATGCCGCCGGAGATCCAGCGGCTGACCGACCAGTTCCTGCACAATCCCGTGCGCATCGAAGTGTCGCGCCCCGCCACCACCGCCACCAACATCACGCAGCAGATCGTGGAAATTCCCGCCAATGACTGGGCCAAGCGCGAGGCGCTGCGCCGGTTGATCCGCGAGGCCGAGCCGACCCTGAACAACGCCATCGTATTCTGCAATCGCAAGCGCGACGTGGATGTGGTGGCCAAGAGCCTGGCCAAGCACGGCTTCGACGCCGCGCCGATCCATGGCGACCTGGACCAGAGCCTGCGCACCCGCACCCTGGACAAGTTCCGCGCCGGCGAGCTGAAGATCCTGGTGGCATCCGATGTCGCGGCGCGCGGCCTGGACGTTCCGGCCGTGAGCCATGTCTTCAATTTCGACGTGCCGATCCATGCCGACGACTATGTCCACCGCATCGGCCGCACCGGGCGCGCCGGGCGCAGCGGCAGCGCCCTGATGCTGGCCAGCAAGCGCGACGAGAAATACATCGACGCGATCGAGAAGATCACCGGACAGAAGTTGGACCGCCGCGAGATGATGGATATCGAGGTGCGTGAAGACGCGCGGCCGAAGCGCGACGGCGACCGCCAGGGCGGACGTGGCCGCGACCGCGGCGGACGTGGTGGGCGTGGCGGCGACAAGCAGCATCGCGACCGCCGCCCGCCGGACGGCAAGTATCACGACCAGGTTGCCAGCATGGAACCGACTGCGGCGACCGACGCCCCGGCCGAACCTCGCGCCGAGCAGCCGCGTCAGGAGCAGCCGCGCCAGGAGCATCGCCAGCCCCGGCACGACCAACCCCGCCCCCCGCGCGACAAGCGCGAACGCGGCGGCCAGCGGGCCCATAACGAGCAGGCGGCCAAGCCCGAAGCCGTGGACAAGAGCCAGCTTCCGGCCTTCCTGTTCCGTCCGGTTCCGGTCAAGAAGCCCGAACCCCAGGCCGAATAACCCCCGAACGCCTAAAAAAGCGGCGGAAAGTCTGGAAATTCGTGAAATTTCAGCCTTGAAAAGTCCCGCAATTTAACGCTTTTTTCGCAAGGCGGGCGGCAGACTGCCCCGCGTACCGGGACGTGCCCGGCAAGGGGACTGGCGTGTTCAAACAGGATCGCGAGCAGGGTTTTGCCAAGGCAGCCCTCGCCTTGATGGGCGAGTGCAATGTCGTGTCGACGCCTGACAATTTCGAGCTGTTCTACGCCTATGCCTCGAGCGAAAACCCCACCGTCACCCAGACGATGGCGGCGATCATCAACGCCAAGAAGCCTTTCACCGCCGAGTTGCTGGCCGACCTGCGCGTGCGCTGCCTGTCGGGTGCGCGCGCCGCTTTCGCCATGGAATCACTGGGCGGCAACATGCGCGCGGTGATCGACGATGTGATGGGCAAGCTGGAAGTCAGCGCTCGCGATACCGCCGACTATAAAGACACGTTGTCGGCCGCCACCGGCGAGTTGGGCGGCGAGCGCAGCCCGGCCGACATCCGCGTGGGCGATGTGATCCGCGCCACCGAAGGGCCGATCGCGCTGGTGCACTGCGTGGCCGGCGGGGAAAAGGCCTGCGAGCGGGCTGAGCAGTGCGTGGCGCGGCGCTTCTGGGTGCAGGCTTCGCTCAGCCTGGAAAAATTTTTGGACAGCACCACC
>CAINEA010000278.1 GCA_903847525.1 uncultured Acetobacteraceae bacterium
CCGATGCGCTGGCGCTGGCCACCGGAGAACGCGTGTGGAAACCGGTTCAGATACGCTGCCGGCAGCTGCACCAGTTCCAGCAGTTCCGCCACCCGTGCATTGCGTTTGGCGGTGCTCCGCATACCGTTCACCTGCAGCGGCTCGCCGATGATTTCCGAAATGGTCATCCGCGGATTGAGCGAGGAGAACGGGTCCTGAAAAATCATCTGCATCTGCCGGCGCAGGGGGCGCAGTTCCTTGCGCCGGAGATGCGCCACATCGACCGTGGTGCCATCCGCGGTCAGGAATCGGATCTCCCCCTCGCTCGGCTCGATGGCGCGCAGGATGCACCGCGCCGTCGTGGTCTTGCCGCAACCGCTCTCGCCGACAAGGGAAAGTGTCTCCCCCCGGGCAATGCGAAAGCTGACATCGTCCACCGCCTTCACCTGCCCAACAACTCGGCTGAACAGACCGCGGCGGATCGGGTAGTGCTTGCGAAGCTCCCGGACTTCGAGCACGGGGGACGTGTTCGGATCCATCACGCCGTCTCCCGCCCGTAGAGAAAGCAAGCGACCGCATGGCGATCGGCGATTTGCGTCTCCTCGGGGAAGCCCTTGTCGCACACGCCCGGCATCGCTTCCGGACAGCGCGGATGGAACGGGCAACCGGGCGGGCGGGCATAGGGATGCGGGATCGATCCGGCGATCGTCGCCAGCCGCTCGCGCGGCTTCGCCAGCACATTCGGAATCGAGCGCAACAGCGCCCGCGTATAGGGATGGCTGGGCGCGTGGAAGATCGTATCGACCGGACCCTTCTCGACCTCATGGCCGAGATACATCACCACCACGTCGTCGGCCATTTCCGCGATCACGCCCATGTCGTGGGTGATCAGGATCACCGCCAGTCCACGTTCCTGCTGCAGGCGGCGCAGCAATTCCAGGATCTGCGCCTGGGTGGTGACGTCCAACGCGGTGGTCGGCTCGTCGGCGATCAGGATGCGCGGCTCGGCCGCCAGCGCCAGCGCCACCATCACCCGCTGGCGCAAGCCGCCCGACAGCTCGAATGAGTAGCTGTCCACCCGCTGGTCCGGGCGGGGAATTCCCACCAGCGCCAGCAACTCGATCGCCCGTGCCCGTGCGGCCTGCTTGGACAGGCCCGAATGCAGCCGGATCGCCTCGATCAACTGGTTGCCGATGGTATGATAGGCTGACAGCGAGCTCATCGGTTCCTGGAATACCAGCCCGATCTCGCCGCCGCGGATGGACCGCATGGCCTTGCCGTCGACCGGCAGGGTGACCAAGTCCACCACCTGCCCGCCGGCCTGGCGCAACAGGATTTCGCCGCCGACGATCCGTCCGGGCTGGTCGACGATGCGCAGGATGGACCGTGCGGTGACGCTTTTTCCGCAGCCGGATTCCCCGACGATCCCCAATGTCCGGCCCGGCTCCAGATCGAACGACGTGCCGTCCACCGCGCGCACGACGCCCTCGGAGGCGAAGAAGTGCGTGCGCAGATCGCGCACGGACAGAATGGGTTCCACTTTGAGAGGCTCAGCCATAAGGATCCGCCGCGTCACGCAGGCCATCGCCCAGGAAGTTGAAGGCCAGGATGACCACGATCACCGGCACCGCTGCCACCAGCAGCCAAGGTGCTAACCCCAGTGTTTGCAGGTTCTGCGCATCCTGCAGCAGCACCCCCCAGGAGATCGCCGGCGGCCGCAGTCCCAGGCCGAGAAAGCTCAACGTCGTTTCGCTGATGATCATGGCCGGGAGCGCCAGGCTGATCGCGGCGATGATGTGCGACAGGAACGAGGGCACCATGTGGCGGAAGATGATCCGCAGCCGCGATGCGCCGCATAGCTCGGCCGCGGTGATGAAGTCCTCCTCCCGCAGCGCCAGAAACCGCCCGCGCACCACGCGCGCCAACTCGGTCCAGCCGATCAGGGAGATGATGATGGTGATGGCGAAGTAGACCTTCTGCGGCGGCCAGGAGGCCGGCACGGCCGCCGCCAGTCCCATCCACAACGGAATGGTCGGCACCGAGCGCAAAATCTCGATCACCCGCTGGATCACCGTATCCACCCAGCCGCCATACAGGCCGGAGATCCCCCCCAGAAGCACGCCCAACATCAGGCTGAGGCTGACGCCCACCAGGCCGATGGTCAACGAGGTGCGCGTTGCCAGCACCAGGCGGGAAAACAGATCCCGCCCGAGCTGGTCCGTGCCCAGGAGGAACAGGACCTCCTCCGGCTTGCCGCCATCAACGCCCAGCAGATGCCGGTCGGTCGGGATCAGACCGAGGAAGTTATAGGCGTAGCCGTGCGCGAACAGCCGCACCGGGCGGATCGTCGATGGATCGGGCACATAGGCGAGCTTGAAGGTCTTCGGGTCACGCTTGCCCTTCATCGCATAGACGTACGGCTCCAGGCTGCCATCGGGAGTGAAGAAATGGATCCCCTGCGGCGGGATGTAGCTGCGGCTGGCCTGGGTTTCGAATGGCGCCGCATAGGCCAGGAAATCGGCAAAGATCGCAACGAGGTAGAACAGGACAACGATCACGCCGCTGACCATCGCCAGCTTATGCCTGCGAAAGCGCCACCAGATCAGCTGGCGTTGGGTAGCTACCGCGACCCGGTTCTCTGCCTCGGTAACGAAGGGAAGCGTCGCGTCGCTCATCAATGCTGACCGTGGCGGATGCGCGGATCGATCCACATCAGCAGGAAATCGGACAGCAGCGTGCCGATCACGGTCAAGATTCCCAGCAGCAGGATGATCGTCGAGCCCAGCAGCATGTCCTGCGATATCAGCGAGCGCAGCAGCAGCGGCCCGACGGTCGGCAGGCTGAGCACCACGGAGACGATGATGCTGCCTGAAACGGTGAAGGGCAGCAGGTAGCCGATCGTGCTGGCGAACGGATTGAGCGCGGCCCGCACCGGATATTTCAGGATCACCCGCCGTTCCGCCAGGCCTCGGGCCCGCGCGGTGACCACATATGGCTTGCGCAGTTCGTCCAGCAGATTGGCCCGCATGATCCGAACCAGTTGCGCGATACCCGGCAGCGACAGCACCAGGATCGGCAGCGGCAGATGGCCCATCAGGTCCCACAGCTTGGCCCAGGACCATGGCGCGAGGGCCTGCTCGGACGAAAACAGCCCGCCGACATTCATCCCGAAATAGCGAAACCCTACGTACATGATGATCAGGGCCAGCAGGAACGACGGCACCGCCAGCCCCACGAACCCGATGAATGTGAACAGATAATCGCCAAACGAATATTGCCGCACCGCGGAGTAAATCCCGATCGGCAACGCCAGCCCCCAGGTAACCAGTATCGACCCCAACGACAACGCAACCGTCAGCCAGATCCGATCCCCGATAACCTCCGAAACCGGCCGTCCATATTCAAAGGATTGGCCAAACTCACCATGCGCCACCAATCCGAGCCATTTCACGTACTGCACCCAAAGCGGCTGGTCCAAGCCGTACAGCAACCTCAGGGCATGTGCCTCCTCGGCCGAAATCGCCGTGCCCATGGCGGAAGCCTGCGCCACATACGCATCGACAAAATCACCTGGCGGCAACTGAATGATCACAAAAGTCACCAGCGTGATCGCCCAAATGGTAATCGCCGCCAACCCCAGCCTGCGCAGCAGGTAACTCAGCATCCGAACCCGTGCTCCATGGCCCGGGGGTTCGTGGGCGGTATTTGGGGCAGGGTTGTAGGAAGGTAGTAAGGCCAGGGGGCGCTGCCCCCTGGACCCCCGCCAGAGGCTCGCCTCTGGACACAAGATTGTTTTCTGGAAGAAGGGGGCGGACAAGTCGGTGCCGCCGCACGGTCAGAGCCAGCCCCCTTCTTCCAGAAAACAGTATAGGGTTTCCAAAGGGCGAGTCCTTTGGCAGGGGGTCGAGGGGGGCAGCGCCCCCCCGCCTTACTACCTTCCGGCATTCCCACTCCCAAAAACTCCATCCACAGACCCTAGGCCTTAAAGTACCAGGTTTCCGGATGCGAGTTGCCCGGCGTGCGGCAGTGCTGGGCGATGCAGACGCGGGAGGCGATGTTGCCGAGTTTGTTGCTAACCAGGCGCACGCCCATCACCGCCGGTGACTGGCCGACGATGCCGATGCCGTATTGCTGGTCCACCAGGATCTTCCAGATTTCCTGCGCGTTCTTGTTGCGCCCCGCGGTATCGAGGGCGGAGGCGGCACTGAACAATTCCCAGATCTTCAGCAGATTGGGATCGTCCGGCTTGGTGCCCTGCTTGCCGCCGGAGGCATAGTAGAGCGCGTATTCGGGACCCATATAGGCCTCGGTCGGATCAACGGGGATGGCGTGCCGCGGGAACAAGTACAGCAGTTCGGTCCCGCCGTTGTTCCAGACATAGATGTGGGTTTCGTTGTTGCGCGCCCGCGTCGTGGCCAGATTGCGTTCCATCTCCTTGACGTCGGCCTGGATGCCGATCTTGCGCCACTGGTTAGCGATCATCTCGGACTGCTTCGGCCAGGGCATGAAGGCCTGGATCGCGACGATCTGGATGCGCAGCCGCTCACCGTTGTCGGTGCGAACCCGGAAACCGTCCGCATCCTTCTTGGCCAGGCCGATCTTGTCGAGCAGCGCGTTGGCCTGCGCGAGATCCAGCGTAGACCATTTCTTGCGCCATTCCGGTCCGGGGTTCTGCGGCATGTTCTCGGCCGGCACCGGTGATCCCGGCGTGCCGACGCCGAGCCAGAATGTCTCGTTCAATTGATCCCGATCGATGCCCATCGACAGAGCGCGGCGGAAATCCGCGTTGGTCAACCATTTGCGGATTTCCGGATCGGATTTGAAGCTCTGGTTGATCTGCAGAACCGTATCGGACCCGCCATAGGCCAGATCGAGATGCACGGTGTAGTTGCCCTTGGCCTGGTTATCCAGGATCACCGGCAACTTGCCGAGGTCGATATGCCGTTCCTGCATATCGTATTCCCCTGCCATCGCGCGCAGATTGACCACTTCCAGATCTTCAGCGAGCGAGAGCTGCACCTTGTCGATATAGGGCAGCTGGTTTCCCGCTGTATCGACCACGTAATAGAACGGGTTGCGCTCCAGCAGCCAGACCGGTGTGTTGATCGGCCGTACTGTCCGCCAGGCGCCAAGCGTCGGCAATTCCGGATTCAGCGACCAGTCCTTTTTGAAGTGCAGCAATTGCAGCCAGTTCTCGAACCCAGCCGCCTTGGCCTGGGCATTCACCGCCTCCACCGAGGAATATTTGGGCAGGAACTGCTTCAGGTAATGCGCCGGTGCATAGGCCCCGTAGGTGAATTTTTGCGACTGTCGCACCGACTGTCCGCCGCCGATCAGCGTGTCGCCGGCCATCATTTCCTCGAACAGAAAATAGGGCACGTCGAACTCGAAGCGGACATTGGTTTCGTCCAATTTCACCAGCCGCCCGGGCTTGCCTTGCGGCGTCATGTCCGGGATCGGCGTCGGGACGATTTCACGGTTGTTGTACAGGTCCTCGAACCAGAACACGAAGTCGTCCGCGGTGAACGGAGACCCGTCGGACCATTTCATGCCCTTGCGCAGAACGATCGAGAAGCTCTTGCCGTCCTCGGCCATCTGCCAGGACCTGGCGACGGACGGCACGATCTTGCTGCCATCCGCATCCCAGAACAGCAGCTTGTCGGACGCATTGATGCGGTTGGCGTTTTCCACGTCACCGGGGCCGGTAAAGGCCCGGCGCCAGGTGCCGCCGTATTTGCCGATCTCGTTCAGTGGCTTCAGCACCAGCGGCTCGACCGGTACCCGCGCCTCCACCGGCGGCAGCTTGCCCGCTTTCACCAACTCCGCCAGGGCGGGCGCCTCCTGGAATTTCTTCGGGATCAGCGCGGGATCTAGGATGCGTTCCGGCCCTTGGATCTGCCCGACCAGACCGGACTGACCGAGCGTGCCCTGAGCGCGCGCGATGCTAGCGGCAACGATATCGGCGCCAGCTATGCCAGCAGCCATGCCGGTAAGAACTGTCCTGCGGGACAGGGGTAATCTTTTCAAGTGCGCGCCTCCCAGCTGATCCCATGCCGCCACGGGTGCGGTCGGGTCCTTATCAATGGAAGTTTAAAGCACAAATTTGGCGCCAGCTATGCCTTGTTTTTGATGGCGGGCGTGCTGGCGGCGCGGCGGGATATCCGGACGGCCAGGCCGGTTCCTGGATCAGGTCACGCCCGATCCGGAAGTCGACGTAGCGTCTGTTTCCGAATGCCGCCCCGTAGCTCGACCACGCCGCCAGACCGGCATCATCGGCTGCAAGGATCATGGCCACCCCATACGTTAATATCATGATATCGAAATCTTAATGTTAAATTATCAGAATAGTATTGATGTAATGTGATGATAACGATTAATCTGCCTTCCGATCGGGCGGATAGGCCGTCCATCGAAACAATGCCGTTACGGAAGGCGGAGACCGGAGTTCGAACGACATTTGGGCCGCCCCAAAGGGCAGTTCACCCGGGCAACGCCCGTCGACCATCGGCAGAAACCATTGGAGGAGGCAACGACATGGCTCTACCAGCCCGACCTGAAACAGGTCGAATCTGCAATCTTGTTCCCTCGCACAATACCGGGAATGATTGGCAATTCGAACACGCGGTTGCAGCCGGGGCGCTGACGGCCCCCCCAGCTCTGCCGGCCAGCGTTGACCTGCGCGCGCCATGGTGGGACATCGGCAACCAAGAGAATACCGGTTCCTGCGTCGGTTGGGGCTCGACCGACAGCGTTGCGCGCTACATGTTTGTCAAGGCAGGACGGCTTGGGCAGAACGTCAAGCTTTCACCGCGCTTTACCTGGATGGCCAGCAAAGAAACCGACGCCTTTACCACGCGGCCCGAAACCATGATCGAGGCCGCGGGGACAACCTTGAAGGCGGCAGTCGATATCCTGCGCAATTTCGGCGCGGTGCCCGAGACACTACTGCCCTTCCACATCACCACCGCGATGTATACGGGCAATGAGAACACTTTCTTTGCAACCGCTGCAACGCGCAAGATAGCGGCATACTTTAATCTGCAACGAAATCCGCCTAACTGGCGGGCTTGGCTGGCGGCACATGGTCCGATTCTGGTCGGGTTGAACGTCGATCACACGTGGGACAATGCGACCGCCACGGGAGGCAACATGGATGTATTTCAGCCGAGCACGGTGCGCGGCGGTCATGCGGTGGCATTGGTCGGCTATCGGGCGGACGGACGCTTCATCGTGCGCAACAGTTGGGGCACCGCGTGGGGCGACCATGGCTTCGGTTACCCGAGCGAAGCCTATATCAACGGGGCGTTCTATACGGAGAGCTATGGAGTGACACTCTGATTGTTCGGCGGCTACCGCATAGCTTAGCCTGCGTTGCGACAGTTGCGCTGATCTGGGTCTGCGCTGCTTCTCTTGGCGGCGCAGACCTCCAAACGGCGCCGAGGGAGGCTCCGAGCATGACGACACTGACGGACCAGGACAATGGCCGGCGCGTGTCTGTGCACGTGGGGGACATGCTCGAGATAAACCTGCCGGAGAATGCCACTGCCGGCTACCGTTGGGCACCGGACAGCTATGACGCCCGGCTGTTGGAGTTCACCGAGGAGACGGCCAGTTACCCGAGCGCCGCTGTCGGCGCGGGCGGTAACACGATCCTGCGGTTCCGGGTGGTCGGCGTCGGTTCCGGCACACTCGCCCTGAAGTACTGGCGGCACTGGGAAGGTCCGGGTTCGATTATTCAGCGGTTTGCCGTGACGATTGACGCCGCGCCGTGACCACAAGGGTTGTGACGGCCGGGCCTCGGCCTCGGGAATGCCGCGCCATCACATGCGCGGTACCGGACTGGCGTTCCAAGCATTGGCCGGTGTTACGTGCAAAGCCAGGAAGTGCCGTAGCGTATCGACCGCCGGGTGGACCTTCGATCCACGCTTTCACTTGGCGCCGTCGCAGTCGACGTCCGGATACAGCTTGCGAAGCGGAAAGAAACATATCCTCCGCCCGTAAACCCGCCATCGCCAAAGTAGACAGTACACTACTCTCTGGGCTTTACGGTACTTGGCTCCTCACTTGGCATAACATGCAACGCGCCTGGATCGAAAACGGTCCAGGCCGGCCGGCTGCAAACCTCACCATAACCCCGATCTGGTGCCCGCCGCCGGACTCGAACCGGCACGCCCTACAGGACTCCGGATTTTAAGTCCGGTGCGTCTACCATTCCGCCAGGCGGGCACGCGGGACGTATCTAGCCTTTTGCCACCGTGCAGGCGATATCCAGCGCACGGCGGATCAGCGTGTCACTGGCCTCCGGGGTACGGAAGGCGCTGTGGGCGGATAGGGTGACATTGTCGAGCGTGGTCAGTTCGTGCCCGGCAGGCAGCGGCTCGTTATCGAACACGTCCAGCCCGGCATGGCCGATCTGGCCGGAGCGCAGGGCCGCGATCATCGCCGCTTCGTCCACCACCGCGCCGCGGGCGGTATTCACCAGGATCGCACCAGGCCGCATTCGCGCGATCCGCTCCGCACTCAGGAAGCCGCGCGTTTCGTCGTTCAGCAGCAGATGCACGGACAGCACGTGGCTCTCGGCCAGCAGCCGGTCCAGATCGACGAACTCCACGCCGGGTGCGGTCTTCGGGCTGCGGTTCCAGGCGATCACCTTCATGCCGGAACCGCCGGCAATCCGCGCGACCTGTTCGGCTATGCCGCCAAAGCCGAGCAAGCCGATGGTCTTGCCGGTCAGTTGCCGCCCCTCGGTGCGGATCCACTCGCCACGGCGCAGCCCGCCATCCATCCGCGCGAGCCCGCGCGCGGATGCCCAAATCAGCGCGATCGCGTGCTCGGCCACGGCAATGTCGCCATACCCTTTGATGATGTGCACGGTGATGCCGAGCTCGGCCAGTTCCTCGGGGTTCATGTAGCTGCGCGCGCCGGTGCCGAGGAAAATGACGTGCTTCAGGTCCGTGCACTTCGCCATTGCCGCGGTCGGCAACTGGGTGTGATCGTTGAGGATGAACCGATAGCCGGCCAGCAGCGCGGGCAGCGCCTCGGGCGGAATATCGGCCTGCTCGTTCACATCCAGCGGCGGGTCGCCGGGCAGCTTGTTGGCGTGATACACATCCGCAAGCGCATCGACCGCGTCGATAAACAGACCCTTCATGGGAAACCCTTTTCTCGCCTCAATTCAGCGCGAGTCTGCGCATTCAGGGCGTTCTTCGCAACCATGTGGCCTTGATCGCTCAGAAGCCGCAATCCGACCTTCCACGACGCGGCAGCGTTCGATTAACACTCCCATGTCAGAACCGGATCCTGGATGTCGCGAACGCCCCGTGCCCTGCCGACGGACCGCCCCGCGAGACAGCCCCGCGGCCGAGCCATCGCGCGCGCAGCCGAGCCGGATGCAGGCCTGCCGCCCGCCGGACGCCCAGAACGAAAAATCGCCAGAACCAAGCCGCGCCGCCGTTTCCGATGGCTGGCCTGGTCCGTCATCGCCGTGATCTGGGGCAGCCTGGCGCTGCTGGCCATGCTGCTTTGGTTCGCCCGTGATCTGCCGCGCCCCGAAGCCGCATTGGATGCCGCCCGCCGCCCCAGCCTTACTTTGCTGGACCGGAACGGCCAGACCCTGGCCACTTTCGGCGATATCATCGGCGACCCGCTGCGCCTGTCGGACATGCCGGCCTACCTGCCCGCCGCCGCCGTCTCGGTGGAGGATCGGCGGTTCTGGGGCCATCCCGGCGTCGACCTGATCGGCATGGCGCGGGCGGGCTATACCAATTTGCGGGCCGGGCACGTTGTGCAGGGCGGCTCTACCATCACCCAGCAGGTGGCGAAGAACCTGTTCCTGACCAATGCCCGCACCTTCCGGCGCAAGGTACAGGAATTAATGCTGACGCTCTGGCTGGAGCACAGCTTCAGCAAGAGGGAGATCCTGGAGATCTGGCTGAACCGCGTCTATCTCGGCTCCGGCGCCTGGGGGATGGACGCGGCGGCGCGGATGTATTTCGGCGTGTCCGCGCGTAAGGTAACGCTGTGGCAGGCTGCCGTCTTGGCTGGGCTGCCGCGCGCGCCGTCCCGCTTCAACCCCCGCACCAACCCCGATGCCGCCGCCGCCCGCGGGCGGGATGTGCTGGCGGCCATGGCCGATAACGGCGCGATCACCCAGGAACAGGCCCAGCAGGCCTCCGCCCAGATGAATTTTTCGCTGGCCGCCCCGGCATCGCCTGGCTGGTACGCGGATTGGATCGCCGAACAGGCGCAAACCCTCGTGCCCGCCAATGCCGACGCAATCGTGCGCAGCACGCTGGACCTGCGGCTGCAGGAGCTCACGCAGTCACGCCTGGCCGCAACCCTCGATGGTCCAGGCGTTGCTGCCGGCGTCAGCCAGGGCGCGATCGTCATCCTGGACCCCGCCACTGGCGCGGTGCGCGCGATGGTAGGCGGACGGGACTACCGCAAAACTCCGTTCAACCGCGCCGTGCTGGCCCGCCGTCAGCCCGGCTCTGCGTTCAAGCCCTTCGTGTTCCTCGCGGCCCTGCAGGCCGGCGTCACGCCGGCCGACACCGTGCTGGATGCCCCGATCCGCATCGGCAACTGGAGCCCGTCCAACTTTGAACGAAAATATGCGGGCGAGATCACGGTGGAGGATGCGCTGGCGGAATCCGTCAACACCGCCGCCGTCCGGCTACTGCAGCTGGCCGGGGGACCCCGCAAGGTCATCGAAGTCGCCCAGAGTCTGGGTATCGCCGACAAATTACCGCGCGATGCGTCCCTGGCCCTTGGTACCGGCGAAGTCGGGCTGCTGGAACTGACTTCGGCCTACGCGGCGTTCTTCAATGGCGGCATGCGGGTCACGCCGTATGGTGTCGAGGCCGTCACGGCCGACCGGCAAAAACACACTTTGTCCCGCCCCGTACCGGAGGCCGTGATCGCCCCGGATGAGGCAGGAATGATGCTGCGCATGCTCTCCGCCGTTGTCACCCGCGGAACCGGCCGCGCCGCTGCCATTCCCGGCGCCATGGTCGCCGGCAAGACCGGGACCACCCAGGACTACCGCGATGCCTGGTTCATCGGTTGGACCAGCGCCGGAGGCGGCAACCTGATCGGCGTCTGGCTGGGCAACGACGACAATCGCCCCATGCGCAACGTCCAGGGTGGCGGACTGCCGGCCAAACTGTTCCACGACATCGCCCTCGGCTTGCGCGGCTAACCAGCGAGACTTGGGTTACGGCAAGCCTCCACACCTATCTTGCAAATATGCGGATATCCTTATATGAGCCCGCCATCCCAGTGAAAGACAGCGCCATGAGCACACCCGCCTTCTCCGACTACAAGGTCAAAGACATTTCCCTGGCCGAGTGGGGCCGCAAGGAAATCGAGATGGCCCAGGATGAAATGCCCGGCCTGATGGCGTTGCGCGCCGAGTTCGGCGCCTCCAAGCCCCTCGCCGGTGCCCGTATCGTCGGCTGCCTGCACATGACCATCCAGACCGCCGTGCTGATCGAGACGCTGACCGCGCTCGGCGCCACCGTCCGCTGGTCGTCCTGCAACATATTCTCGACCCAGGATCACGCCGCCGCCGGCGTCGCTGCCGCGGGCATCCCGGTATTCGCCTGGAAGGGCATGGACGAGACCGAGTTCTGGTGGTGCATCGAGCAGACCCTGCGCGGTCCTGACGGCTGGACCCCGAACCTGATCCTAGACGATGGCGGCGACGTGACCGCCATCATGCATGACAAATACCCGGAAATGCTGGCCGACGTGAAAGGCCTGTCCGAAGAAACCACCACCGGCGTGCACCGCCTGTGGGAAATGGCGAAGGCCGGCCGCCTGTTGGTGCCCGCCATCAACGTCAACGACA
>CAINEA010000279.1 GCA_903847525.1 uncultured Acetobacteraceae bacterium
GCAATTGCTGATCTATCCCGTGACCGACGCGGATACGAACAATGCGTCGTACCGCGACAACGCCGAAGGCTATGGCCTGACGCGGGAGGGCATGATCTGGTTCTGGAACCACTATCTCGGGAATCAGGCGGACGCGGCCAACCCGCATGTCTCCCCGCTGCGCGCCGAAAGCCTGTCCGGCCTGCCGCCGGCCTTCGTGCAGACGGCGGAATACGACCCGCTGCGCGACGAGGGGGAGCTTTATGCCAGCCGTCTGATCGCTGCCGGCGTTCCGACCAGGATGACGCGCTACGACGGCATGAACCACGGCTTCTTTTTCTGGTACGACCGGATCGACACCACGCGCGTCGCCGTGAAGGAGGCCTGTGCGTGGTTGAGGGCACGCTTTTCAACCTAATCGCCTGGGACCGTCGCTGTCCCCATGTACCCCGCTATCCACAGGCGCGCGGATGACAGAACCGGCGTAGGATACCGGAAATGAACTCCTTCGATTCTCCCCGCCTCGGCGATTCGCCCCTTCTGGGCCTGTCCCAACGCCTGCCCCCCTCGAATTCGCAGGCGGAGCAGGCGCTGCTCGGCGCTCTGCTGGCCAATAACCGCGCCTATGAGCGGGTATCGGAGTTTCTCGCACCCGAACATTTTGTCGATCCGGTGCATGGCCGGATCTATCAGGCCATCGCCCGGCGGATCGAGGCGGGGCAGCTCGCCGACGCCGTGACGCTGAAGGCCGAGTTCGAGCATGCCGGCATTCTCGACGAGGTCGGCGGCGTGCCGTACCTGGCGCAGCTGCTGTCGGCCATGGTCGGTATCATCAATGCCGGCGAATACGGCCGGGCCATCCACGACGCCTGGCTGCGCCGCCAGCTGATCGATATCGGCGAGACCGTGGTCAACAACGCCTTCGGCGCGGAAGCGGAGCTGGACGGCAAGCAGCAGATCGAGTTCGCCGAACAATCCTTGTTCAACCTGGCCAAGGACGGCGATACCGGCGGCGGCTTTGTTACCTTCGAGAAAGCGCTGACCCTGGCGATCCAAGGGGCGAACCGCGCCTTCACCAATCCTGGCGGCGTCTCCGGCCTGTCCACCGGCCTGCGCGACTACGACATCAAGACCGGCGGTCTGCACCCGTCCGACCTGATGATCCTGGCTGGCCGGCCGGCGATGGGCAAAACCGCGCTGGCCACCAAGATCGCCTATGGCGCGGCGAAATCGCTGTTGGATGCCGCCCGCGCGATCGACCCCGATGCCAGGCCGAAGGGCACGGTGGCGATCTTCTCGCTGGAAATGAGCGCCGAACAGCTTGCCATCCGCCTGTTGTCCGAACAGGCTCGGGTATCGGGCGACCGCATCCGCCGTGGCGACATCTCGCAGAAGGATTTCGATAAATTCGTCCAGGTCAGCCGCGAGATTGGCGCTCTGCCCATGGAAATCGACGACACGCCGGCGATCACCCTATCGGCGATGCGCACACGCTGCCGGCGGCTGCAGCGCACCAAGGGGCTGTCGCTGGTCGTGGTCGATTATTTGCAGCTGATGCGCCCGTCGGTGGGCACGCGGCCGGAAAACCGCGTGCTGGAGGTCAGCCAGATCACCCAGGGCCTGAAGGCGATCGCCAAGGAACTGGCGGTGCCGGTGCTGGCGCTGTCGCAGCTGTCGCGCCAGGTCGAAAGCCGCGAGGACAAGCGCCCGCAGCTGTCGGACCTGCGTGAATCGGGCACCATCGAGCAGGATGCGGACTCGGTTATGTTCGTCTATCGCGACGAGTACTACCTGGAGCAGAAGATGCCGAAGGAGGTCGCCTTCGATCACAACGACAAGTTCCACAACGCGATGGACGACTGGCAGAAGAAGATGAACCTGGCGCACAACAAGGCCGAGCTGATCCTGGCCAAGCAGCGCCATGGCCCCACCGGCAAGATCGATTTGTTCTTCGAGGGCGAGTTCACCCGCTTCGCCGATCTGGACCAGACCCACTCGCCACATGGGGATTGAGCCCCGGTCGCCGCCCATGCAGCATGCCGCGTCGCAGGTCGCGTCGCATGCCGGGGCGGTACTGGAAATCGACCTCGGCGCGGTCGTCGCGAACTGGCGAACCCTGGGTGAACATCACCCATCCGGTCCGGTCGCCGGGGTGGTGAAGGCCGACGCCTACGGCCTGGGGGCGGCTGACGTGGTTCCCGCGCTGCACGCGGCGGGCTGCCGGCATTTCTTCGTGGCGCATCTGCAGGAGGCGTTGGCGATCCGGTCCTTGGCGCCGACCTCGTTGCTTGGCGTGCTGAATGGCCTGATCCCCGGCTCCGAGCCGGAATATGTCGCGCATGACCTGATGCCGGTGCTCGGTTCGCTGGCGGAAATCGACGCGTGGGGGGATCAGGCTCGCCGCGCCGGGAAAAAACTGCCGGCGATCCTGCATGTGGATACCGGCATGTCCCGGCTGGGGCTGGACGCGCCGGGCCTTGCGGCCCTGCGCGACGACCCTTCCCTGCTGGACGGCATTCACCTGGCCTATGTGATGTCCCATCTCGTCTCCTCGGAAGTGCCGCACGATCCGGTCAACGAGGTTCAGCGCGGCCGCTTCGCCGCGATCTGCGCGGCCCTGCCTCCGGCGCCGCGCTCCCTGGCCAATTCCTCCGGTATTTTCCTCGGCCCCGGCTTTGGGTCCGACCTCGCCCGGCCGGGTGCGGCGCTGTATGGAATCAACCCCACCCCCGGCCTGGAGAACCCGATGCGCCCCGTGGTCCGCCTGCGCGCGCGCGTGCTGTCGGTGCGGGAAATCCCCACGGGCGCCACCGTCGGCTATAACGCCACATGGACCGCGCCGCGCCCAAGCCGGATCGCCACGGCGGCGATTGGCTATGCCGATGGCTGGCATCGCAGCCATTCCGGCCGCGGTCACGCGCTCTTTGACGGCAGGCCCGTCCCGCTGGTAGGGCGTGTGTCCATGGATCTTACGACGTTCGACGCGACCGGCCACCCGGCACTGACCCCAGGCGCCTGGCTGGAACTGATCGGCCCGGCCCGGTCCGCCGACGATGTGGCGGCGGCGGCGGGGACCAACGGCTACGAGGTGCTGACCTCGCTCAGCCGCCGCTTCGCCCGCTTGTACACATCCTGATGGCCACGCTGCTCGACGCCGTGGCCGCGACCGGCCGCGCGGTCATCCACGCCTGCCGTGAGACCGGAAAGGTCGCGATATTCGCCGCTTCTGGCATCTCGCACATCTTCCGTCCGCCGTTCTACGGCAGGTTGTTCCTATCGGCCCTGCTGGAGATCGGCTTCTTCTCGCTGCCGGTGGTGGCGTTGACCGCGATCTTCACCGGCATGGTGCTGGCGCTGCAATCCTATACCGGCTTTTCCCGCTTCTCGGCCGAGGGCGCCGTGGCGAATGTGGTCGTGCTTTCCGTCACGCGCGAACTCGGCCCGGTGCTGGCCGGGCTGATGGTGGCGGGGCGCGTGGGTGCGGCGATGGCGGCGGAGATCGGCACCATGCGGGTGACCGATCAGATCGACGCGCTGAGCACGTTGTCCACCAATCCGATGAAGTATCTGGTCGCCCCCCGGCTGCTGGCCGGCACCATCGCGCTGCCGCTGCTGGTGGTGGTGGCGGATATCCTCGGCGTGCTCGGCGGCTATCTGATTTCCACCGTCAAGCTTGGCTTCAACTCCGCCAACTACCTGACCCGGACGATGAACTTCGTCGAAACGATGGATGTCGCCTCCGGCCTGGCGAAGGCCGCGGTGTTCGGCTTCCTGATCGCGCTGATGGGTTGCTACCAGGGCTACAACAGCAAAGGTGGCGCGCAGGGCGTGGGCGCGGCCACGACATCGGCCGTGGTTGCGGCGTCCATCCTGATCCTGGCGTTCGACTATGTGCTGACCGAAATGTTTTTCGCTCGATGAGCGAAGCCGTCCCCAAGCTGCGCCTGACCGGGGTGCGCAAGGCGTTCGGCGACAAGGTCGTGCTGGACGGCATCGACCTGGTCGTTCCGGCCGGCACGTCCATGGTGGTGATCGGCGGGTCCGGCTCGGGCAAGTCGGTGCTGCTGAAATGCGTGCTGGGGCTGATCGAGCCGGATGCCGGGCGGATTGAGATCGATGGGCAGGATCTGCTGACCCTGCCGCGCGAGGATCGCGCCCGCGCCCGTGCGCGGATCGGCATGCTGTTCCAGAACGGCGCCCTGTTCGACAGCCTGCCGGTTTGGGAGAACGTCGCCTTCGGGCTGCTGGCGACCGGCCGGGTGCCGCGCAGCGAGGCCCGGTCCCGCGCCGCGGAGTACCTCGAGCAGGTCGGGCTTGCCGCCAGCGTGGGCGAGTTGTCGCCGGCGGAACTTTCTGGCGGCATGCAGAAGCGCGTGGCGCTCGCGCGCGCCATCGCCGCGCGGCCTGATATCCTGTTCTTCGACGAGCCGACCACCGGGCTTGACCCGATCATGGGCGCGGTGATCGACGGGCTGATCGTCGATTGCGTCAAGCGGCTTGGCTCGACCGCGGTGGCGATCACCCACGATATGGCCAGCGCGCGGCGCATCGGGGATCAGGCGGCGATGATCCATAGGGGCAGGATCATCTGGAACGGGCCCGCCGGCCAGTTGATGGACAGCGGCAATCCGATGGTGGACCAGTTCACCCACGGCCGCCGCGAAGGCCCGATCCAGATGGAGTTGCGGCGCTGATCGAGTTCAATTCTGTGCGTAATGGGTTTCCCGATCGGTCCTGGCTGCGTAACCTTCGCGCAACCCGGGAGAATTGAATGCGACAGACGCTATCGCGTGCGATGAGACCGATAGGACACGGCCGGCGGGGGACGCTGGCATGGCTGGGGTTGTTGGCCGGCCTGGTCATCGCGGCAGCGCCCGCGCGCGCCGCGGATGCGGCACTGGCCGTGGATAATGCCAAGCTGGCGGTCGGCCTGTTTTTGCGAAGCTGCGTCGAATTCTCCGGCGACCGGGACGGTCTGCGCGACTGGGTCAAACAGTCGGGGTTCCCGGAAATACGCGACCGAGGGGCGGAGATATTCCTGTATGGCCTGCCCGGCGCCGTTTACGACGCCACCGCCAACGGCACCAAACTGGTGCTGGTAACCGAGGATAACGGCTCCTGCTCCGCCTTCGTTCCGCTGGCGGACGGACCCACGGTGCTGCGCGAATTGGAACGCATCCTGCGCGAAAGCCGCGTGAAGCTGGATATTACCGCGGACAAGTCCGATCCGAAGGAAAGCAAGCTGCGACACCGTGAATACACCGCGGCCGGAGCCAAACACGAATGGCAGATGCTGGTCAGCACGGTGAACGATCCCGCCGGCGGCGAGGCGATGCTGACGGCTAATCCGTGGTGAAGGAAGCAAGGCCAGGGGCTCTGCCCCTGGACCCCGCCAAAGGCAAGCCTTTGGAATCCATCCATTTGTTTGGGAGTGCAAGGGGGGCAGCGCCCCCTGGCCTTCCTTTCTTCACACGGACCCGCTGACCGCATGGCCAAGTCCCCGGTTCGGTATGTTTGCCAGTCCTGTGGCGCGGTCACGCTCAAATGGGCTGGGCGTTGCGAGAGTTGTGAGGAATGGAACTCCATCGTCGAGGAGGTGGTGGAGGTTCGGCCTGGGCCCGGCGGCAAGGCGGGCGGCAAGGCGGTTGGGCGCAAGGTTGCCTTTACCGGGCTGGCCGGCAGCAGCGCGCCGCCGCCGCGGGCGGCGACGGGCATCGCGGAGCTAGATCGGGTGCTGGGCGGCGGGCTGGTCGCGGCGTCCGCCGTGCTGGTGGGCGGCGATCCCGGCATCGGCAAATCCACCTTGTTGCTGCAGGTCGCGGCGGGGCTGGCGCGGGCGGGGCGGCGGGTGCTGTACATCTCCGGCGAAGAGGCGATCGAGCAGGTGCGGCTGCGCGCCCGCCGGTTGGGGCTGGCGGATGCGAATGTGGAGCTCGCGGCCTCGATCAACCTGCGCGACATCATCGCCAGCCTGGAGGAAGCCTCCGACGCTACGCTGGTGGTAATCGACAGTATCCAGACCATGTGGCTGGACAGCATCGACAGCGCGCCGGGAACCGTATCCCAGGTCCGCGCGTGTAGTTTCGAGCTCATCCGGCTGGCCAAGTCCAAGGGCTTCTCGCTGGTGCTGGTCGGGCATGTGACCAAGGAAGGCGCGATCGCCGGGCCGCGGGTGCTGGAGCACATGGTCGATGCGGTGCTGTATTTCGAAGGAGACCGCGGGCACCAGTTCCGCATCCTGCGCGGGGTGAAGAACCGTTTCGGCGCCACCGACGAAATCGGCGTGTTCGAGATGACGGATATCGGCCTGGCTGAGGTGGCAAATCCTTCGGCGCTGTTCCTGGCGGAGCGGCGGGGCAACATCTCCGGCAGCGCGGTGTTCGCCGGGCTGGAGGGATCGCGCCCGGTGCTGGTGGAGGTGCAGGCGCTGCTGTCGCCGAACGCGGGCGGAGCGCCGCGGCGCTCGGTGATCGGGTGGGATGGCGGGCGGCTGTCGATGCTGCTGGCGGTCCTGGAGACGCGGTGCGGGCTGCGGCTGAACGCGCACGACGTTTATCTGAATATCGC
>CAINEA010000280.1 GCA_903847525.1 uncultured Acetobacteraceae bacterium
GCGTGGGTGACTGCGTTATAAAGGCCCCACATGGTGGTACGAGTCTTGGGCGGGGTCACCCCGCCGTTGTCCAGCACTTCATCGATGCGTTTCTGCCAGAGCGGCGGTTCCCCCATGGGACCTGACTTCATCGGGAAGAGATCGTCCATGAAGCGCCTTCGGCGTTCAGCAGTGGCTTCCGTTCTCGCCAGACGCGCAAAGTCCACAGCCATCTGCGCGAATGTATCAGAAACCAATTTCAGCAAGATCGCCACCTGCTCGTCACCCAGCCGGTCTCGGACGTGGCGGCTATGGCGCATATTGACAACGCGTTCGCCCCCCTTGGCAGCAAGGTTCAGCGTGTTCTGGCAGACGACGCGCACCGGAGTGAACCGGATAGACAACGCGCCGGACCCGTCATGCGCGTTGCTGAGCAGGAGGAATTTTGTAACCTCATCATCCTCGGCCACGACCACCGGGGTCGCCAACCGTACCTGAACCCAGATCCGTTCACCGTTGCCAAGCGCTCCGGCCGCTTCGTATTGCGCGTGCCCGGCGGCCAGGAATGGCTCGAAGAACGCGAATGCCTCGTGATTCTGGACCAACTCATAGCTGTCCTTAACGATCCCCAGGACGGGCGGCGTCGTCTCGCCTTCTTGGAGACTGCGTGTGACGAAATACCGCTCATAAATCGGGCGGCCCGCGCGGTGTCGTAGCACGCGCGCTCCCTGGCCAGGAATTTTTTCGACCGTCCAGTCAAGCCCTGCTGCTTTGAGCATCGTCGCGCTGTCGGTGGTCGGTTCGACGCGACGCCCGAGGCCATGCCAGGGCGTCTCACCGACGAACGCCATTTGATTGCGCATCAGGTTGTGAGCCATATAGCCCCCCTTTTTCCCGTTATTCCGGGTGATTGCAGCGCCTAAATATTACCGCATGTGGCGCGGTCATGCGGCATCCAGAATTTCGTCATCGGAGATAGACCGTCGCAGGTCCTCTGGCGGCACCAGAAGGCTGCCTCGGTCCAGGACATGCTTGTTGACCAGGATGGTTCGTACAACCTTCTCCGAGACATGGAAGTGCTGCGCCGCTGCGCTGATATCATCGTCGGACGGATTGTCCGATCCGACATAGCCGACCACCGCCGACGCGGGGCACAGCAGGTTCGCGGCGAAGGCGTTCTGGAATTTCTGCCGGGCGGTCCTGGCGGTCGTGGTTGGACCCAGAGCCGAAGATTCGCTCCAGATCGCGTCCCCGAGGCAGCGCACGGCCTCGAACCGCCGCGCCGCGCTCCTGCGGCTGACCAGCAACAATTGCTGCCGCCAATCTTTGCCCGACCCGATCCGCAAGCCATAAGGTGGCGGCGTGGTTGAAAAGGGCACGCGTGTCTTGAAGGTGTGGACCGGCGTTCCGAGCAGGTCGGACAGTTGCGTATTGCGCAGCGGGCCATCGGGGCGTCCGAGCGCCGTACGGATCATGCGCGCGGATTGCTCCGCCAGCTGCCATGGCTCTCGCTCATCCAACAACGACAGCAGGGTGCCGGATTTGACGGCATCGTCGAAATTAGCGGGCGAGGTATTCGCCGGACCAGCGGAATCGACCATGCGTTGCAGGGTTCGCGCGGTGTCGGTGCCGGGCTGTCCGGCGACCGCTTCCTCAATGTCGCCGGTCGTATAGCGCTCTTCCAATTGGGCGAGCGCCCGCATCATATCCTCCGGCGCCTCATCGCAATCGAAACCGGCAATCGCTTCCATGCGGCGCCATGCGGCGACTTCCGGGTCCATCCGTTCCGCATGCAGCGTGTCGATTACTGCGCGAAGAGCCGAGGCATCGTCCCCGGTCGTATGGCGTTGGATTTCGTCCAGCGCATCGTCCACGGCTGTTTCGAACCCATCCGCGCCGACGAAGACGACCGCGCTGGTCAGGAAGCGCACCGGACCCGCGATGCCCGGTGGGTCGGCTTGACTGGTCAGAACAGTCCGCTGGCCTTCGCCCCAGACGGTCACCCGAGGCCATGCGAAACCACCGCCGATTGAGGCAATCTCGTGCGCGAGGCGCCAGTCCGGTTCGGCTTGTCCTCTGGGTCGCGTTTCATGGCGCAGGCGCCACCAATTATCGGCGAGCCAAAAGCCGAACCGCGCCAGCGGAACGTTCACGAAATCGTCGGAATCGTTCGCATCCGGCCGCTGCAAACGGGTGAGCACGAGACCGGCCGCCGTGATCGCCATCGCGCCTGGCGCGTCAGCTTCAGTAGACCGGCTTGGTCGCAGCCGGATGGACAGGTCAGTCATGAGCGAAATCCATAAAAATTTCGGCAGGCTCGCGCGGCCGCGACATCTTCCACCTCCCCATGTAGCTCAGCCCAGGCGTGGAAGCGAATGAAGACCTTTTCAGCGATAGCCTCGGATGGCCGCAACGGGTAGCCGTGGTACTGGTTGAGACCGGCGTTGGTGATCGCGAGTTCGTAAATCCAGCCATTGTCATCGACAGTCCAGATGAAGTTGCCGACCAACGACGCGGCTCGGGCGCGCGCCAGCATGCGGGGGACACGCGCAAAATCGGACGGACGGAACGCGGCATGCCTGTCGCAAAGGGTCCGGTCCCCCCTGTCGCCGCGAAATGGTTCAAGGCCGAACAGGTGCGGAAGCTGCTTATGTTTCGATGATCCCTCGTACGTCATGCCGTCGAAGAGCGCGGCGAGTGCCTCGGTGTCCATCACCTCGTAAAGCTTGGGCTTACGATTGTCGTTTGACCTGGGCGGGATATCAAGTCTGGGCTTCGGCTTCTTCATTGCGGAGCGGCGCCCAATGACAGCAGTTCCCTCACGTTGAACGAGACAGCGGTCTCGGCGAAGCCAAGCTCCCGCTGGAAGAACCGCCTCACATAGACCGGGTGATGCACAAAACCAGCCTGCACCCGGACGATGGCCAGAATAAAGGCCTCCGCGACGTTCAGGGCCGCGAGAAGTTCGTTCTTGGTCAGCATGATGACATCGCCGTCGATATTGCGGCCCTTGACCTCGATGAAGCGCAGATGCCCGGTTGCAGGGTCCCGACTTTCGATATCCCACCCCTTGTTCTCGGCGGACACGTCTCTGGGAAGGTTGCCCAGAGTAAACTCAACCGCGACGACCGCTTCCATCGCCAGTCGCTCGATTTCCGCCCGAGACGCCGTTGCTTCCGACATTTCGTGCGATGGTTGGACTGGGCCGAGCCTGTCGGTCAGAAGCCCTCTCGGGATCACTAACGCGGCCCCACGCAGCACCGGGGGAAGCGCGCTGACCTGTCGTTCCCGGTCCAATTCGGCCTGCCGGACATGCAGCCGATCAACTAAGCGTTGTGCGGTCGCCTCGGCATTGGACGCATTGATACGTTGCTCCTTACCCGCCCGCTCTTCCTCCCGCAGCCGGGCGGCGCGGGTGTCCCAGTAGTTGATCTCCCGGTTCAGCCGATCGCGGACCTCGCGCTCCACCTTGTCGATCTCGCGAATGCGGCGATTGCGCACCTCGGCCAGATGCTTCGGCACCAGACTGGCGATAGCGTGGCCGAGGGCTCGCTTTTCGACCTTCCCGGACAGCCATGGCGCGATGATCACGTCATCGACCAGCGCGCGCTCCTCGGCGGTGATCGGACGGCAGTCGAGATAGGGCGCGGGTCCGCCGTCGGAGGCGTCGCCATCCTCGCGCAATTGGATGAATTGTAGCCGCTGGGAGATGACGCGTGGCTCGCCCGACTTCACGGTGCGCCCATCGCGGATTGCGTGCTCCAGATAAACCAGAAGGCGCGGATCGGTGCCATCGTCCGCATCGTCCACCAGCACCCCGCCCTGGCTCAGCAGTGGCTGAAAGCGCTCCAGGATGAGGTCAATCACCGCGTCCAACAGCGGATGGCCGGGCGCCAACAGCTCCGCCTGCGGTTTGCCTTGAACGAGTGCCTTATCGAACGCCACCCGCGCATAACGGTCCAGCACCGGATCGCCCCGGCCGATCAGCCGGTCGCGATTCTTCAGCGTTGGCGGGACGCGCAGAATTTCAAAGCGGCCCTTCTCCCGTTCCACAATCCGACCGCCCAGGGTCTGGAAGGCCTCACGAAAGAACGCCCCGATGAAGTGCGGTTGCAGACGCCGCGCCTGGGCACGCTCCATCTCTTCGCGGATCGCGGTGACGGCGTTCGGGTCCATGCCCTCGGAGGTGAGCTTGCGTTCGGCAACCAACTGCTCAATTGCCGCTACGTCCACCGCGTCGTCCACCTTCTGGAACAGGCGGCTTTTGGTTTCGGGCGCGTCGCCGTAACGGATGGCGTCCACCAGGAGGTCCCGGAGGGCCTGCCCCTCGAACAGTTCGCCCAGAACGTCAAACACCTTGCCACCGAGGGCGGCGCGCGCCGCTTCAAGTTTTTCCAGCAAACGGCGGTAGACTTCGCCCTCGCGGGTGTTTGACGCGCACAGGTTCCATAGGTGGCAGACTTCGGTCTGGCCGATGCGGTGGATGCGGCCAAAACGTTGTTCGAGGCGGTTGGGGTTCCAGGGCAGGTCGTAGTTGACCATCAGGTGGGCGCCGCGTTGCAGGTTCACGCCTTCGCCTGCTGCGTCGTTGGCGATCATCACCCGCACAACCGGGTCCGAGTTGAAGGCCGCTATCGCGCCACGCCGAGCCTCGCGCGCGATACCGCCATGGATGACCACCACGGCGGCGGGATCGCCGACGCGGGCCGTGATCTTCTGCTGGAGGTATTCCAGCGTGTCCTTCGGTTCGGTGAAGATGAGCACCTTGCGGCGCAAACCGGTCGCCGGGTCGATCATAATCGGGTCGTCGAGGATGGAGTCGAGTTCGCGCCACTTCGCATCCAGGCCGGACAGCTTCAGACGCAATGCCCGCTGTTCCAGATCGCGGAGGATGACGATCTCGGCCTCCAGTTCCGCCAGCGTCACGGCGGCGGTAGCCTGGTCGGCGATCTGTTCCTCTATTGCCTCGGCTTCCTCGCCCGGCGCGTCTTCGAGGTCCTCCGGGTCGATGCTGGGCAGGGTCGGGTCGGGGGACAGCTTCGCTGCCCCGCCATGACGGGCAAGTTTTTCTTCGTTGAGCCGATCTTCCATGCGCTTGCGGCGCCGCTCCAATGAGCGATGGATGGCGGCAGGTGATGACGCCAGCCGCCGCTGGAGGATTTGCAGCGCGAAGCCGACGCTGTTCTGGCGCTTGCCATCGCCGGAGCGATCCGCGCGATTCATCTCCTCCCGAACGTAGGTTGTGACAGCCTGATAGAGGTCGGCCTCCATCGGCGAGAGAGCATAACTCGCGGTA
>CAINEA010000281.1 GCA_903847525.1 uncultured Acetobacteraceae bacterium
AGCACGATCGACCAATCGCGCTCCGTCATTCCCGTCAGCATGTCCGGCTCCCTGTTGCCGGTCACGCAGTGATTCGAACAAAACCCGATTCGGGAACCCGTCAAAAAAGCATGTCAGGGATTCCGTCCACACGGCCTAAGTATCCACAGTTTGCGCGCGGCCGCGTTGCTGGACGCAATCATTGCATACCCCGGCCGATAATCCAACGAGTGACCAAGCAAGTGCAACCGCCAGGCCGACCTCGCGCACTACAGGATCTCCGAGGCATTGAGCGAAAAGATGGTGTATACGTCGAGGGCAGACAGGATATCCCACAAACGCATTTCGAATCATGGTCCCCATCGGATCCTCAATCGGCCGCACCTCCTGCTAAAGCTGCCGATTCCACCCGCTCGGACGCGAGCAGAAGCGGCCAATTCGTGCGCGTGCCGCACACCCGCGTTATCGCCCTTCGGGCGATCGGCCTAAACTTCCTTGACGCTGTGGCAGCGCCCGGGGCTGACAAGCTGGCCTCCTTATTAGTTCACACCCCGGCGTTTGCATGAAAGTTAATGCTTCTGCGGAATCAAAATCTCGGGTTGCTGAAAGCCATTACCTATATCCCCTGGCGAGTGGTGGCGGATTGTTTTCTCCTTACCATCAGTGAGTGGGGCAGAGGACTTTGGAACCCCCAACTCGTACGGTGGCGTCGATTGAAAGGGCGCGGACGGAAGGGGCATCGGCCTCGCATTCTCATAGTCAATAGGCGGGTGAGTATCCGTTGGGGTTTCCTTGGTATTCTGAGCTTCTACTGTATCATCACGGTGACCAGCACCCAATACAGAAGGGGTACGAACGACAGACAACATAGCGATGATTGATGTTATCAAGTGAAGCGACTTCACATTGGAAATCCTTCCTCTATCGAGCCAACATTACCATCTCTGTTAAGCGCGCTGGTGACCGACGCTTGTGCCGACAATATCTCGTTAGTCACCCCAAGGACCGATTTAATTACACGCAGCAGGATAGTCAGCACACGCTCTATTAACGAGGACTGGTAGATTCGTATCCAGGAACGGGCTCGCGCCCATCCGTTTAACGCTAGTATCCGAGGCGCCCCAACTCGTTACCCCAATGACCTCGTTTGGCATTGGCGAGAAGCCCAGCGCAGTTCCAGTTAATTGGGGCTGTTTCCCAAAATTGATCAACCAGGGGCCCCCACTAGACCCACCACACATAAGCGACCCAGCAACCGTGTTCCCAGAAAATTGCGCAGAGCTTACACCTTGAGCGTCATTCCGTTCCATAAATCTACCGTTATCAAGGCAGGTGGGATAGCCGAGTTGGGTCACATGTGTGATTCCCTGTGGCGTGAAGCCTTCAGAGTTCCACCCATAAGCGAACCATCCCGTGTATTCGCCGGCATAATGAGGCTGACTATCGGTGCCTGGCTTTGGCGTCAGCACAAGCACAGCGACGTCATCTCGACACACTACACCTGACTGCGCACATTCATCCGTTCCATCATAATAGGATGGCAATATGTAGGCTTTAGAAACACTCCATGCGCCATACGGCGCGATACCATTACTATATCCCGGGACGAATTGCCAACCATTATAGTATTTCCTCCTTCCAAATTCAGAGACACAGTGAGCGGCGGTTACGGCGATGCCCTTTTTTATGAGAGAGGCCGAGCATATATAACTATTATTTTCTATATTAAAAAACAGTTTCCCCGCCGCTCGATATGGATATTGATCGTTTACTGGCGCTGGATCAAGGTCTGCTCGTGCCGTGCTGAAGGCAAGTCCGGCGGTTCCAGAATCGGCTGGCGCCGCCACTAGTGGTGATGCACTATTTTCGGTGCGGGGCAAAGGGACACCCAACGGTTCTGTTAACAGCGTTCCAGCTCCCTTAGAACCGCTCTCATTACCCGCAGTAACGTTCACTGCTGTAGATAAAATATTAATCGCATTAGCTACGTCTGCAGTTGTTTGGGCAGCCGTGTAGGCGGGTGTTTTTGGCAGTGGCAGCGGTACGGCTGTAACGAAGTCCATAGTGCCTGTCGCTTGGAGGGGCGAAGCACTCGTAAGAGCACTCGTGGCTCCGCCTATTCCGGAAGCGGAAGGGGCAGTTGCAGCTGAGCGCCCCGCCGTTCCGGCTTCTCCCCGACCACTTGAGTTACAGCTGGCGCCGCCCATTGCCAGAACCAAAGCCATAATCGCAGTCCAAACGGAATGGTTCTCATTTTTTGTCATTGCACGCTCTCGCTCTTCGACGGAATAAGGAGATTAACGCGATAGGCACTTTTTACAGAGATCTTCAACATTCGAGTTTTGTTGCGAAATCATTCTTTTTCGGGCTTTGAGTACCCAGGAAGAAAATCAATCGCTTGTTGCAGCTTGATAGCCTGATCGGACGGAAGCCTCGATATGTCCCATTGCAGGAAATGCTCAATCGAGCGTTGGACAATAACTTGCATAGCAGTTTTCGCCACAGCAGATAACGTGCCACTCCCACCCACCGCGATATTGCCAGCCAGTATGAATCCTATGTGTATAGAGTTCAAAGCATCGAATATTAGGCCGCCGTTAAGCACTGCCATATGGCCGCCCAAGTTACCCAAGTATCCGATTGCCTTTGCCTCACCGTAGGTGAAACCGGGACATCCTACAGGTACGGTTGCCACTGCCTTAACCAGATAAGTGCTATTATCGTTACTATGCGCCTTGAGAGCGGTCGGCTGAGCCCCTCCTTGCGTACCATAGAATGTGGCCGGCTTGCCCCCTGGAAAGTTCGCGTCGGCTAATATCGGATCTTGAAATACATAATCTGCTACCGCCTCCAAAAAAACTTGAACAATATTTTTGATAACAGCATCGGGAATTTCCTTTTTTATTTGTGGAGCATCTAATTTTGCACCACTGAGGTGGACCCCATTCGTTGGACAGGAATCCGGGTGAGTTAAGAGAGACTCCGGCCAGTTCCACATCCCCC
>CAINEA010000282.1 GCA_903847525.1 uncultured Acetobacteraceae bacterium
AAAAGGAAGAATGCGAACCCGATGCCGCCGATTCTGATTCTATTCGTAAACTAAGCGCCAACTTTGAGCTTCTTTTGTTCTGCAACGGATCAGGTGGAAAATGAGGGGAGGCTTAAGGGCGGCAGGACCGGGCGGCGATGGCGGCGGTGGCCTCGTTGCGGCCGGAGAATGCGGCGGAGGGGCAGTTGGCGGCGCAGTTCGTGCTGGCGGAGGCTTGGGCGGCGGATTGTTTGCGGCTGGCGGGGGAGCGGCGGCTGGAGGTGGCAGTCGCGATGAAATGCAGGGCGCAGGCGTTGAGTTTCATGCGGGAGGCGAAGAGTGCCTGGCGGCTGTTGCTGAAGGCGCAGGCGGAGCGGCGCGCGCTGGAGAAGAATGCGGAGGCGCTGGGACGGGCCGAGTGGGCGGAGCATGCGGCGGTGGGGATGATGGCGGAGGGGTTGGCGGCGGAGGAGGCTGGTGTTGAGGGGGTGGTGCCGGTTGCCCCCCACCCCGGCCCTCCCCACGAGGGGGAGGGAGAAGCGGGGGGTGTGCCGGAGTTTGGGCTTGGGTCGGATTTTGGGATGGAGTCTCGTGGGGTGCGTCGTGAGACGGGATTGGGAGTCGGCGGGGTATCGGGGCGGTTGCCGGTGTTTGCTTAGGTATGAGGGGTCAAGGGGATGACTATCCCCTTGCGGGTGCAGGGCGAGGCTGGCCAAGGTTCCGGCTGGCCGTCTTCGGCCAGTTGGAATGCCAGACGAGGGGGCGCCCTGCTGGGCTGTGGGGCGAAGCCTCGGTTCTTTGCTGGGTTGGGCGCGGTGCCTTGACGGTTTTGGGCTGGGGGGACAGCGTGGGGGGATAAACCAGGGAGAGAAAAATATGTCCGAATTGCGGGTTGTGGCGACGGGTCTGGGGTTTCCCGAGGGGCCGGTGGCGATGGCGGATGGGTCGGTGATCCTGGGGGAGATTTCCGCCTCCAAGGTGACGCGGATCGCGCCGGATGGGACGAAGACCGAGATCGGGAAGGCGGGCGGCGGGCCGAACGGGCTGGCGATCGGGCCGGACGGGGCGATGTATGTCTGCAACAATGGCGGCAACGCCTATGCGCATGGCGGGTTCCTGTCGACCGGGCCGGCGGCGGAGTATCAGGGCGGGTATATCCAGCGGATCGATTTGAAGACCGGGGAGACCCGGACGCTCTATACGCATTGCGGGGAGAACAAGCTGGGGGCGCCGAACGATATCGTGTTCGACACGCAGGGCGGGTTCTATTTCACCGATCTGGGCAAGCGGCGGCGGCGGGACCGGGATCATGGCGGGCTGTACTATGCGCTGCCGGATGGGTCGAGCTGTGTGGAGGTTTCCTATCCGATCGTTTCGCCGAACGGGGTTGGGCTCTCACCGGATGGGAAGACGGTTTATGTGGCGGACACGGAGACCTCGCGGCTGATCGCCTGGGATATCGAGGGACCGGGCAAGATACGGCCGACGAGCTTTCCGGACCCGTATGGCGGGCGGATCGTGTGCGGGCTGCCGGGGTTCCAGCGGTTCGACAGCTTGGGGGTTCAGGCGAACGGGGATATCTGCGTGGCGACGCTGATGACCGGACATATCACGGTGATTTCGCCGGATGGGAAAATGGTGCGACAGGTGAAGATGCCGGACAGCTATCCGACCAATATCTGTTTCGGCGGGAAGGACATGAAGACCGCGTACATCACGCTCTCCGGGCTGGGGCAGCTGGTGGCGATGGACTGGCCGGAAGCCGGGCTGAAGCTGAACTACAACGCCTGAGAGGCCGCGATGAAACGCTTCCTGATTGGATTGATCGCGATGGCGGGCCTGCTGGGCCAACCGGCCTGGGCGCAGAAGCAGGGCGGGGTGCTGCGGGTGACGCACCGGGACAACCCGCCTTCCGCGTCGATCCACGAGGAGGCGACGATCTCCACGGTGATGCCGTTCAGCGGGGTATTCAACAATTTGGTGGTGTTCGATCACGCGAGCAAGCAGGACCGGATGGACCGGCTGCAGCCGGAGCTGGCGACGGAATGGGCGTGGAGCGCGGACGGGCGGGTGCTGACATTCAAGCTGCGCGACGACGTGAAGTGGCATGACGGCAAGCCGTTCACGAGTGCGGACGTGAAGTGCACCTGGGACATGATCCTGGGCAAGGGCGACACGACATTCCGCAAGAACCCCAGGAAGTCCTGGTATTTCAACCTCCGGGACGTGACGGTGAACGGGCCGGGGGAGGTGGCGTTTCATCTGAACGATCCGCAGCCTTCGCTGCTGGCGATGCTGGCGGGGGGGATGTCTCCGGTCTATCCGTGCCATGTGCCGGCGGCGCAGATGCGCACGCATCCGATCGGGACGGGGCCGTTTATGTTCGGGGAGCTGAAGCAGAACGAGTCGATGCGGATCGTGCGCAACCCGAACTACTGGAAGAAGGGGCTGCCGTATCTGGATGCGGTGGAATTCACGATCATCCCGAACCGGTCTACCTCCCAGCTGGCGTTCACCAGCGGGAAGATGGACCTGACGTTCTCCACCGAGGTGACGCCGGTGCTGATGAAGGACGTGCTGGCGAGCGATCCGAACGCGGAGTGCGAGCTGCTGCCGACGAACACCCAGGCCAATCTAATGGTGAACCGGGACAAGCCGCCGTTCGACGATGCGAAGATCCGCAGCGCGATGGTGCTGGCGTTCGACCGGGAGGCGTTCACCAAGATCCTGAGCCAGGGGGTGGACAAGATCGGTGGGTCGATGCTGCCGCCGCCGGAGGGGTTGTGGGGGATGTCGCCGGAGTTCCTGGCGACCGTGCCGGGGTATTCCCCGGATGTGGAGAAGAGCCGGGAAGCGGGCCGCAAGATCATGCGGGAGCTTGGCTATGGGCCGGACAAGCCGCTGAAGATCAAGGTTTCCACACGGAACATCCCTTCCTACCGGGACCCGGCGGTGCTGCTGATCGACCACCTGAAGAACGTGTATATCGACGGCGAACTGGAGGTGCTGGACACGTCGGTCTGGTATGCGCGGCTGCTGCGCAAGGATTACACGGTGGCGTTGAACGTGCAGGGCGTGGGGATCG
Source organism: uncultured Acetobacteraceae bacterium (assembly GCA_903847525.1). GTDB lineage: Bacteria > Pseudomonadota > Alphaproteobacteria > Acetobacterales > Acetobacteraceae > PALSA-911. The sequence continues at coordinate 3,065 of CAINEA010000282.1, forward strand.
ACGATCCGGACGTGATGTTCTTCGAGACGTTTTCCTGCGGGTCCGAGCGGAACTACACGAATTACTGCAACCGCGACCTCGAGGCGATGTTCCACCAGCAATCGCAGATGACCGATTGGGACAAGCGGCGGGCGCTGGTGTGGGAGATCGACAAGCGGCTGCAGGAGGATGGGGCGCGGCCGGTGATCTCGCATGGCTGGGCGGCGACGTGCTGGCATAAATCGGTGAAGAACATCTCGCTGGCGAACAACGCGATCTATAACCGGTGGCGGTTCGAGGATGTGTGGCTGGACCGGTAGTGCCTGGATACGGGCAGCGACTTGAGAAAAGGGTGTGATTTATAGGCAATTGCCTGTTTATAGGTCTTTTCTGCCTAATTATTGTCCAGATATGGCTGCGCGTTCGGGGCGGATCGGAAGTTTTACATTGCGGTGCACAATGGGGTGCGGCGAATATGCCGGACGGGTTTAACGCACGGCAAGGGTATGGCGCTGAGGGTTCTGCTGATCGACGACAATGCCGAAAGGGCCGCCGCGGTCAGCGCCGGGCTTGAAGCGGATGGCTGTGTCGTCGTCGGGCATGTCCATAACCCGTCCGACCTGATCGGGCTGGGGCTGATCGCGCTGGTGCGCGAGGCCCGGGCGGATATCGTGGTTTGCGACATGGACAGCCCGTCGCGCGACACGATCGAGTCGATGCAGGCGCTGAACCGCGACGAGCCGCGCCCGGTGGTGATGTTCGTGGATGACGCCGATCCGGCGGGGATTCAGGCCGCGATGAGCGCGGGGGTGGCGGCGTATGTCATTGAAGGGCTTGTACCTTCCCGGGTGAAGGCGGTGATCGACGTGGCCGCCGCGCGGTTCCGGGCGCACCAGGCGATGAAAGCGGAACTGCACGAAGCGCGGTCCGCGCTGGCCGAGCGCAAGCTGGTGGAGCGGGCCAAGGGCATCCTGATGAAGTCGCGCCGGCTGTCGGAGGAAGAGGCCTATGGCACGCTGCGGCGCCTGGCGATGGACCAGGGCAAGCGGCTGGCGGATGTGGCGGAGAGCGTGATCACGCTGTCGAAGATGCTGCACGACTGAGGCTATGGCGGGGAGGGCCGGTCGCGCGTTTACGCTGCGGCGCACAAATCTGGCACCGTGATTGCATTGACCGGATTGTTCCCCGGTGTGGGAGCCGGGCGGTGACCAATGGCGGTCCCGTTCCTGTTGGTTCTCTCTCTCGCGGTCCAATGGCGGTCCGCGCCCCTTCCCGGCCTGATGGCCGAATGGAGCGCGCATTTGCTGACCAAATCTCATTCCGATGCAGCCCTGGCCACAAGCAGCGATACGTTGCGGCTCGGCTATGTGCCGCTGACCGATGCAGCGCCGCTGCTGATTGCCCAGGCAAAGGGGTTCTTCCGGGCGCAGGGGATCGCCGTTTCGCTGACCGCAGTGGCCTCCTGGGCCAGTCTGCGCGACCGGATCGCGTTCGGCATGCTCGACGGGGCGCAGATGTTGTCGCCGATGCCGATCGCCGCGACGCTGGGCCTTGGCGGGGTGCAGACCGATCTGGTTGTCGCCGCCACGCTGGGCCGGAACGGCAATACCATCACGTTCGGCGAGGGGTTGGCCGGCGAGATAGCCGCCGCCGAGGATCCGGCCATTCCGGTATCCGCGGCGCGGCTTGGCAAGGCGTTGGCGCAGGTGCTCGCGGCGAGGCGCACGTCCGGTGGCAAGGTGCCGGTGCTGGCGGTCGTGTTCCCGTTCTCGTCGCACAATTACCTGATGCGGCACTGGCTGGCCGAAGCCGGCATCGACCCCGAGCATGACATCCGCCTGGTGGTGGTGCCGCCGCCGCAGGTGGCCGATGCACTGGCCGCCGGTGCCATCGACGGTTTCTGCGCCGGCGAACCCTGGGGGTCGCGGGCCGTGGATCTGCGGGTTGGGCGCATCCTGCTGGCCACCGGCGACATCTGGCCGAACCATCCGGAGAAGGTGCTGGCGCTCACTGCCCGCGCGGCATGCGACACGGACCGCGCCGCCGCCGCCATCGCCGCGGTGATCGAAGCCGGCGCCTGGCTGGATCGGCCGGAGAACCGCGCGGAGGCCGCGCATATCCTGGCGCGCGCCCTGCCGAGCGTTCCCGAGGAGGTTGTGGGGCTCGCACTGAAAGGCCTGAGGCTGGCGGCGCCGGACAGCGCGCCGGTCATCGCGCCGAAGCTGATCTTCAGCCGCGATGGCGCGAGCTATCCGTTTCCCGCGCATGGCGTCTGGTGGCTTGGCCAGATGCG
>CAINEA010000283.1 GCA_903847525.1 uncultured Acetobacteraceae bacterium
CGTCCAGCACGCGACGGGTGCCGGCTTCCGTGACGAATTCCTTGACTAGGTCTTCCGCAATGATGGCCCGCTCAGGATCCACAGCTGCCAGGGCCGCATTACTGAGCGAGGACCTGACGGCCATCATGGCCGCACTCATCGGAACTGCGCACGCAACGACGGCGCCGGCGGCGAAACCGGCCGGAACATCCGATAGGCCAGCAATCCGAGGCCGAACACAATCAACACCGACAGCACGCGGTAGGGATAAGCGGCCTGGTCGGCGGCTCGAGGTTCCACCACACGCTCGAGATAGACCCGCTGGCGTAGCGCATCCAGCCGCGCCGTCTCCAGCGCGCTTAGTGAGTTGATAAAGTTGCGCACCGCGAAATCCCGCAGCAGCAGCAGACGCTCGTATTCAGCGATCTTTGGTGCGAACGACCGATCGGTTCCGGCAAGTGTGGCGCGTTCGCGATCGATCTGAGCCTGCAAGGCGGCCACCCGGCTGCGCAGTGGCGGTATCTGAGGGCTGCCTGCCGAGGCATGCTGCAGCAGATCGAGCTGTGCACTGGCCTCCACGACCCGCAGCGACAATGTGGTGATCGTGCTGAGGACGGTCTGCGCCAGCAGAGTTGGATCGACCAAGGCCTCTCGCGTGCGGAAATCGGTTAACACGGCTTGCGCGGCAGTGGCCAGGTCACGGGTGCGCTCCACCTCTGCGGTGGCCACCCGGACCGCGTCCTCGCGTGCCCGCGCCTGCAACCGATTAAGCAGGGCTTCACCAGAATCGGTCAGGCTGGTGGCAAGACGCAGCGCGTCGTTTGGTTCGAACGCCTGCACCCTTAGTGTGGTGACCCCCGTGGTGGTCTCATGCATGACCGTGACGAGGTTGAGGTAGTAGCGATACAGCTGCTCCTCGGTATCGCCGTTCAGCCAACCGGGGAAACTCCAGAGCGGGTCGGGCCCGCTACGTCCGATCGCTCTGCGCAGATCGCCGTGGTCCAGCAACGCCTGCATGCCGTCGCGCGACAGCATGAAGTCGCGCACTGCGTAGGCATCCTCGTCGCCGCTTTGCAGCGTTTGCTCGGGAGAAACCGGCGTGAGCGCCGTGGATGAGATTGACGCGGGCTTGCGAACAATGAACTTCGCCTCCGCCACATAGCGGTCCGGTGCGAGCAGACCGAAATAGCCGGATGCCGCTATCGTCGGCACAAACGCCAGCACCCAAAGGTAAGCCAATCTCCTCCGGTTGCGCGGCCGCAACGAGAGACGCTGGAGCGCTGATGTCGCCTGAATGGACCGCGCGTCACCCCGTAGCTGAACAAGGTCCGCCCAGCCGTCGGGAGCTTCAGGAGGGGCCATGGCCGGAATCGCACGCCGTTATGGTGTTCACTGATTCACTATGATAGCAGAGTTTTGTCAAATCAATGAAGGCTGTTGTCGGTTTCCGACGCGGCGATCGGAGTGCCAGGGGTGCGGTTCTCGCGGGTGTTCGGAGGTGGCGCTTTGGGCACGGCCAGGATGTCCGGCCTGTCGCGGGTGGGGCCGATGATGCCCGCCCGCGTGAGCCTGGCGCGGCTGGGGCGCTTGGCGCTCATCGCGCTGGTGTTGTCGCCAAGTATTTTCGCCGGGCTTTACTACGGCCTAATAGCGTCCGACCAGTACGTATCCGAGGCCCGTTTCGTGATCCGCACCGCCAGCAAACCCGGCGGCACCATCGGTGGGCTTGGCGCATTGCTGCAAATGGTCGGCATTTCCCGCTCGCAGGATGACGCCTGGGCGGTTCACGATTACCTGACTTCCCGCGACGCTTTGCGGGCGCTGTTGTCCCGTATCGATCTGCGGGTGATCTATGGCCATCCCGGCGCTGATTTCCTCGCACGCTACCCATCGATCCTGTACGGTGGTTCCGACGAGCAGCTCTATCGTTATTTCCAGCACATGCTGACAGTGGTGGTCAGCACCAGCACGGGATTGACCACGCTGCGGGTGGACGCCTTCGACGCCGTGGATGCGCAGAAAGTGGCAGCCACGCTGCTGAACCTGGGCGAGGACCTGATTAACCGGCTGAACGATCGCATCCAGGCCGACGCGGTGCGCATCGCCACGGCGGAGGTGACGCGCGCCGAGGAGCGGCGCATTGCCAACCAGCAGGCGATCACCGCTTTCCGTAATCGCGAGCTCCTGCTGGACCCTGTCAAGAGTTCCGCGATCGTGGTCGAAATCATTGGCAAGTTGTCGGCCGAACTGGCGGACGCCCGCGCCGGTTTAGCCGAGACCCGAGCCAGCTCGCCGACCAGCCCGAACCTGCCCTCGTTGCAGCGGCGGGTGGAAGCGCTGGAGAACCAGATCATCCTGGAACGCAGCCGCGTCGGCAACGCCTCGGACGGCCTCGCCGACAAGATCGCCGAATATGAAAAGCTGAACCTGCAGCGGGAATTCTCCATCCGTGCGCTGTCTCAGGCGGTAACGGCGTTGGAACATGCGCGCCTGGAGGCGCGCCGACGGCAGCTTTTTCTGGAGCGCGTGGTGGAACCAGGTGTGGCCGACTATCCGACCATGCCGAGGCGCTGGTGGATGTTTTTCACCGTGGTAGGATTCAA
>CAINEA010000284.1 GCA_903847525.1 uncultured Acetobacteraceae bacterium
AGTCCGAACAAATCCTGGATATTGGTGAACAGCCTGGTCTCGATCTTGTCACGATGTTTCACGAGAAGATCGGAGGCCCGGTAAAGCTGCATCGCCGGCATGGTATCGAAGTTCACGCCCAGAAGCGAGTCTACCCCGGTTCGGTCAATGAGTGCCCAAGCCGTTGAAATCCCAATCTTCGAGAGTTTTCAGAGCGAGGTCGGGGGGACGGATCTGGCATCGGTCGAGCGAGATTGACAGCAGTCGTGGGATATCCGACAGTCGTCGTCGGCCATGACCAAAAGCCTAACTCCCGAACCGCATAATTGAAGAACGCTGATGGGGCGCCTGCAAACATGGATCAGAGCGATCCCCATTATTGCTTTGGCGGGTGGCGCCATGGCTGGGGTCACGTCGCCGAACCTCGCATTGGCACAGACTTCGGACACGCATGTCGTCTACCTCAACCAGGCATGGTCGCCCGCCGATCGCGCGGCGTATTACTGGGGGTCGCAAGGCTCGGCCCTGGTGTCTTACGACATTTTCATCGCACTTGAGATTGCCGGCACCCAGGACCTGTTCAACACGGCGGCGAACAGCGATCGCTACGGCCTCCTGACCGACCCGCCTGACGCGAAGACCAACCCGGACGGATTGCCGGTCGGCATCGCCCGGGCAATCGTGCCGGCAGGCCAGTTCAAGGGCGATTACGCCGGCATGACCTGTGCCGCGTGTCACACCGGCCAAATCCAGTTCAACGGCCAACAGATCCGCATCGACGGTGGCGCAAACAACCGGATCGACATCGTCCCCTGGATGCGCTCGCTCTCCGCCTCGCTTGACGCGACGCTGGCGGAACCGGCGCGGTTCCAGCGCCTGCTGAAGCGCATCCGCGCACGCGGCAAGGTGGACGAAGCCGACCTGCGCAAGCGGCTGAAGGCCGACGCCGATGTGGTCCGGGCCCAGGTGCACGAGTCCTTCGTCGTGCCGTTCCCAACCGGACCCGGCCGCATGGACGCGCTCGGCAGCATCAACAATTCGTTCTCAGCGATCAACACCGGCATCCCCGAGAACGTGCGTCCGACCCTGGCGCCCGTCAAACCGCCCTTCCTGTGGAACGCGCCGCAATCGGCCTGGGTGCAGTGGAGCGGGATCGCGAACAATCCGCTGCCACGCAATGCCGGCGAAACGCTGGGCGTCTTCTCCCGCTACAATCTCACCGCCGCCAGTCCCAAGGACGGACTGTTCGAAACCACGTCGGACGTGAAGAACCTTGTCCGGATCGAGGAACTGCTGCGCCGTCTGGCACCGCCGCAATGGCCCGAGGCCATCTTTGGCAAGCTCGACACGGCGAAGGTGGAACAGGGCGCGGCGCTGTTTGCTCAGAATTGCGCCGGATGCCACACGACCTTCCCCTATCGCTGGAGCGCGGCGCTGAAGGAAGGCAAGCGGCTGATCGAGAATGCCCTGGTGCCGCAAGCCGTCGTCGGCACCGATGCCACACAGCTGGACAGTGTCACCTTCGATCCTCAACCGACCATGCTGACCGGCAAGCTGGCGCCGCTGTTCAAGGGCCAGCCGATCGTGTCCGTGGGCGATATGAATGTCGTGCTCAAGGGGCCGATCATCGGCCTGGCCGTCAAGGCCGCCGGGCCGTTCTCGCCGGAGCAGCTGATCGAAATGAACGGCTACGCCAATTTCGGCGATGAGCCGAGTGCCAAGCCGCCGGTCCACAGCTACAAGGCCGCCCCGCGTGACGGCGTATGGGCGACCGGGCCGTTCCTGCACAACGGCTCGGTGCCGAACATGTATGAGTTGCTGATCCCCGCCGCGCAGCGGTCGAAGACCTTCATGGTCGGGCGCGACTTCGACCCGGTGAAGCTCGGCATCGACACATCGGGCAAGTCGGGCGGCTTCGTGCTGGATACCAGACTGGTGGGCAATTCCAACGCGGGACATTCGTTCGAAGGCGGCGCCGGCAAGGGCATCATCGGCCGCGAACTGACCGACGCCGAGCGCTATGCGATCATCGAATACATCAAATCGATCCCCAACACGGCCGGCCGCGTCACGCCGTACGGCAATCCGGACAAGCCGCTGCTGGCTGCCGACGATCCGACCTTCTTCAACACCAAGCATCCCTACTGAAAGGGAGCGCGCAGCATGGCCGACCATATCGACGGCCCCCGTTCGATCGGCGATCCGTCGATCGACCTGACCGACCTGTTCGCCTTCACCAGCCCGGAGAACCCGGCGCGTACCGTTCTTGCCGCGGACGTGTTCCCCTCCGCCGGCGTCAGCGCGATGTTCTCCAACGTGGTCAACCACGCCATCGTGGTGCGGCGCGTGAGCGTGGCGGGGCTGGGCGACGGCGCCGCGTTCAAGGCCGATGACGCGGAGATCCGGTTCAGCTGCCGGTTCTCCACGCTGGAAGCCGCGCCGGATGGCAGTGCGCCGGTGCAGCGCGGCACACTGACCTGTCCGGATGGTCAGGTCGTGCGCTTCGTCGTGCATGACGAGGCCGGCGCCGCGACGCCGGATGGCGCCGTGCGAGTCTATGCCGGGCTGCGCTCGGACCCGTTCAACCTGCCCTGGCTGCTCGGCGGCGGCGAGATGAAGCCGTTCGCCAACCTGCTCGAACATGACAACGTGCTTTGCATCGTCGTCGATTTCGACACGGTTCACGTGCTTGCTCCCGCCAGGGGTTCGCTGTTCGGCGTGATCGCCGAGACGACGCCCCTGCCGCGGCCCGGCAGCTTCGTCGGCCACGAACCACCCCGCTATGACTGGATCGGCAAACCCGAGCAGACCAACATGCGGCTGAACACCTCGGCCTTCCCCGATGCGCCGGACCTGCGCGATCTGTGGAACCAGCAGACGCCGTTTGCCGTGGCACCCGACCTTCGGCCGCTGTTTCACGAGCGCCTGGTCGACAGCCTGACCGTCTGGGACCAGCGCGACGGCAAGCGGGACTGGACGGATGCCGCGATCAAGGCCAGCGCCAACGTGTTCCTCGACGATTTCCTCCTGTTCGACGTGGCCAAGCCGATCACCGATTCCAGCCATTTTGAAATTGAAAGAAGCACGCTCAACGGCACGGCGTATCAGACCGGCGGCGGCCGGACGCTGGACGCCAACTGCATCGACATTCTGCTGAACTGGACGGTCAACCGTGACCAGGGGCCGGTGCTGAAGGGCGGCGCCGCCGGCCCCACGCAGCCCGGCATGAAACGCTTTCCGTATCTGGCGCCACCCAACAGGCAGATGCAGGTCGTGGCCGAGACCGTCGATCTTCCGGCCCCGCCCGATCAGGTCTGGGCGCTGGTCGGGCCGTTCGGGGGCATGTGGCATCCGCTGATCGCCAAGGTGGTGCTGACCGGAACCGGCACCGGCCAGTTGCGCAGCATCGAGACGGTTGATGGCAAGCAGATCATCGAGCGGCTGGAGGCGATGGACGACGCGCTGCGGTCCTACCGCTACGGCGGCGTGACCGGCATCCAGGCGTCGGACTACACGGGAACGCTGAGCGTGAGCCCGAGTGGCGCAGGCTGCTCCGTGCAATGGCGGGTGCAGTACCTGGCCGATGGCCAGCCGGACATCATCATCAAGACGATCGTGTCCACGTTGCAGAAGGTCGGGCTGGGCAGCCTGAAAAAGCGCTTCGACGCCGCGAAATGACCGCAGAGGGCGCGCTCGGCCTGGAATTCCCGCAGGCCACCGACGGTGCCATCGCCTTGAACAACCACATGAGCGCGCGCCAGCACGCCTGGAGCCGTTTCTGGCAGGCGCCGGAGCGGCCGGGACTGGCAGAATATATCGCCGAACAGGAAGGAATGGCGTTGGAGTTCTACAGCGACTTCCAGGCGCTCGACCGCCTGGACGCGCTGGCCGGGCAGCTTGCAGCAAGTGGGGCCGCGGCGTCGCGGGTCGCGCTGATCCGTGCCCAGGCGGCATCCGCGGCCCATCGCTTCGCGCAGGCGCGGCAGCATTTGACCGAGGCACGGGCCTGTGGGGCCGAAACTGCCCCTGTGGCACGCCTTGTGCTGGGCATCGACCAGGCCTGCGGGGCACACCTCGATGAGGTTCTTGTCCAGCGCCGGGCCATCGCTGCGGCCACGAACAAAGTGGAAGACCAGATACCGCTCGGAGCCCTGCTCGCCGATCTCGGCGAATATGACGAGGCCGACGCCGTCTATCGTCGTGCATTGTCGTCCTACCAGGATGTTTCGCCTTTCGCCCTGGCGTGGGTGTGTTTCCAGTTGGGCGTCCTCTGGGGCGAAACGGCGCCCACAGGTCAATCCATCAGGGCAATGCGGTGGTACGAACGGGCGCTCGCCTATCTGCCCTGCTATGTGAAGGCACGCGTGCATCTGTCCGAGCTGTATCAGGCTTGCGGCCGACCGGTTTTGGCACGCTCCCTGTTGCTCCCGGCACTGCCAAGCGGCGATCCGGAAGTGGCGTGGCGGCTTGGCGACGTTCTGAATCAACTCGGCGAAAGCTCCGAGGCCGAAGCGATGCTCGCCACCGCCCAGGCCGGCTTCGAGCATCTGCTCGCCGCGCATTTGCTGGCCTTCGCTGATCACGCCGCCGAATTCTATGCGGGCAGCGGCAACGATGCCGGCAAGGCTAGCGCGTTGGCGCGCATCAACCTGGCCAACCGGCCAACCAGGCGCGCGCGGGCGCTGGTGGAATCGACAGCTCATTCTGACAGTAGGAAATAGTACATGACATTCAGGCGAAGGTACTTTGTACAGGCAGCCGCCCTGTGCGGCCTGACCGGCGCGACATTCCGCACCGCTTTTGCTGCCAGATTGACGATCCCGGCGACTGCCTTCGCAGTCGAGGCGGAGCCGGAGATCAACTTGCGGGTCAGCGGATGGGATGGCGCGTTTGATGGCGCCGCCGGGCCGGATGCCTGGGTCGGCATCGACCGCAATTGGCGCGCAGCCTGGCGGTGAAGGTATCGGGCTGCAAGCTCCCGCTGCGGTTGCGCGTTCTGAATTGACGAGGGCTGGTCGTGATCATGCATCATATTGCAACGGCCATTGACCGCTTCGGTGCCTCAGTCGCAGCAAAGTGGTCAGTCTCCTTTCGGCCATTTTAGGCTGATCAGCTGGTCAAAAGGGCCGACGTCCCAGTACTGGAGAACTGAGAGGGAGGGGATTGCCGGGACGGGTTTGAGCCGTTGGGGTCGAGAGAGAGCGCCCCTCTGTAAAACAGCGGTAACTGCCCAGGTGGCTCGGCCCAGCTACGCCAATCGTAATCGGCCTATCAGCCTGAACGGATTGCTCATCAAGGTTTCAAGCAAGCTCCATCCTTGCTTCCTCGCGGTG
>CAINEA010000285.1 GCA_903847525.1 uncultured Acetobacteraceae bacterium
AACGCCGCACCCCCATCCTCCAACCCTACCGCCGCGAGTCTCACCACCGTCTCAGAGCAAGAATTTTCGCCCAAAATCCTAAAATACGGGACGTCAACCAAGCCGCCATTCCCCTCCCGCATCCTGCTCGCCGCCTGCATCAGGCACTTGCGCACCACATCGAAATCGCTCTCCCGCTCGAATGCCATCCGCTGGCAATGCGGCGCCCAGAACCCCGTGGACACATACTCCGCGGCTAACCTCGCCTCCGCCGCGTTCACCGCCCCCAACGAAAGAACGCCCGCCATCGCCACCCGGTCCCGCCGAACTTTATCCACCGGATCACCCGTAATCGTCGGCGGCAACGAGTGCGCCAGGATAAACATAACCTCCTGAAAAAACCTCCCGAGGCAGCCGCCTCTTCAGATCGGGTTCAGAAGGGATGGGGTCGCTTTAAAAACCTTCCATCCGGCCAGCATACAGTCATAACACCTAATTATAAAGGAAAAAATACCCAGATTCAACTCAATCCCAAGAGCCCCTTCGAACCACCTACCATCCTTCGCCGTGTCAACCCTCAAGCCAAGAAAACGTAGTGCCAACAGACTGAGCCGAACGTAATCTAGGAAAATAAAATAAGGCATTAGATAGCCCCAGGCCGAGTGGCAGAAATTAACAATTTCCGGAGTGGCAAAATAACCTTCAAACTGAGTACATCTACATATATTCCACGAAATCCCACAAAATATTACTTTCTGAAGATCAGATCGGGGTGCAAATAAACTGCGCTGGCAAACATTTTCCTGGAGGACTTGCCTTGTACGGCCCGCTCAGCTTTCGGCACTGGATATTCCTGGCAACCCTCCTCCCGACGATTTTCGCGCCAAATGCCCCGGCTGCAGCCCAGACCGCATCCTGGAATCTCTATAACGGCCTGAGCACCCTTTATCTGCCATACGCCAACGGCAATCTCCGCCCGTCGCCCGCACCGGCGGTCTATCTCACGATGAACGGCTATGCAGCCGCAGGTTTCACCATGGACACCGGATCGACCGGTATCGTCGTGAGCAGCGACGGCTACAATCATGGAACCGACGTTGCGCTGGGTTCGGGAAAAATAACCTATACGAGCAGCGGAATCGTCGAAAACGGCACTTTCTACATGACCGACGTGGTGATCAACAGCAGCAAGAATACGCCGGTGGCTACCGCCCAGGTTGGGGTACTGCTGGTGACGTCGATCACCTGCCTGAAAAATTATGGTCCGCCTTCCTGCGTTGCCACGGATACTCCCACGGGCATCAAGTACATGGGCATCGGCTTCGACCGCCAGTCCGGCGCCAACCCCGCGCCGAGTTTCCCCAACAACCCGTTCACGAGCCTTTCCTCGCTGGCGTCCGGAGCGCCGGTTTCCAGTGTGCGATCCGGTTACGAGATCACGACCACTGGCGTCTATCTTGGCATGAACCCGGCAAACACGCAGAACTTCACCTTCGTGAAACTAATGAGGAACACCCAGAACCCTTCGGCGGCCGGACCACAATGGAATGGCGCGCCGGTCACGGTGTCCGCCGGCGGAGTTATCGGCCAGGGATCGTCGCTGGTGGACAGCGGTATCAACTACATGTTCCTCACCCCCGCGACCGGCAGCACTCTGGCGCTCGGCACCGCGCCATCAGGAACCGTTGTCAGCCTCTATTTGCCGGGTCAGAGCACGCCCCAACCAGCATTTTACACTTTTACCGTGGGTGACGGCGCCAACCTGCTACAGCCCGCCTCAGTCTCGGTTGTCAACAATCCGGGCGTCTTCGTCAACACCGGACGCTCGTTCCTCTACGGGTTCAGCTATCTCTACGATGCAGTCGGCGGCTATGTCGGGTACGCCTGGAATGGTGCGGCGGGCAGCGGCTACGGCCAGGTTACTCCCGCGCTGGCCCTGCAGGGCGGGGTTAATCTACCGGACGGTTTCAATACCAACTTCCCAGTCCTGTTGAGTGGTGGCACCACGTTGGCACAGGCGGGTTTTGGCGTGCTTTCCGGTAACATCGCCGGTTCCGGTGGCCTGACGGTTACCGGCGGACGCGTCGATCTGCTGGGTGCGAATACCTATACCGGCGGCACGCTGGTCGCCCCGGGTGCCACGCTGGGTATCGCGTCGGACAGTGGTTTGGGCGACCCATCCGGTGGCCTGACACTGCAAGGTGGAACCCTGGCGGTCCTGGCCAGCTTTGTCTCGGCGCGCGGCGTCACCTTGGGATCGGCGGGCGGTACTATCCATACCGGCGGCAACGCCCTGATTCTGTCGGGCCCGGTAACCGGCGGTGGGTTGACCCAGACCGGGGGCGGCACATTGGCGCTGAACGGCGCAACGCTGCTCACCGGTCCGCTCACGGTACAGCAGGGGCTGCTTTCGGTGAACGGGAACTTGTCCGCGCCGGAACTTGTCGTCAGTCAACTCGGCACACTGCGCGGCGTTGGCAGCATCGCCGCACCGACCGTCGTGTTCGGAACGCTCGCGCCGGGTAACTCTCCCGGCACGCTCACGATTGCGGCCCCGGTGCTGCAAACTGCAGGATCCACGCTGGCGCTGGATATCGACGGCAGCGGGACCGGAACCGGCGCAGGAAACTACAGCCGCCTTATCCTGCAGGGTGCCGGCAATGCCTACACCATCCAGCCCGGCGCGGTCCTGGCTCCCGTGCTGCGCAACATCGGCGGTTCTGCGACCAACAGCTACAGCCCGCCGCTCGGACAGAGCTTTCTTGTGGCACAGGCCGCCGGCGGCATTTCCGGCAGCTTTTCCTCGCTTGCGCAACCGAGTGACGGGCTGCTCGCGGGATCGCGGCTCGATACGATCTATGCCGCCACCACCCTTTCCTTGGCCGTGACCCCAACCTCCTACGCGGCGCTGGCAGGTCTGGGCTTCGCGCAGACGGCAAACCAGGTGGCGATTGGCGGCGCGCTTGACGCGATGCGCCCGTCCGCCGGGGCGCCGATGCCGGGGGCGCTCGCGGGCCTTTTCAATCCGCTATACCTGCAAGGCGGTGCCGCAATCGATGCCACGCTCAATCAGCTCGCCCCCACGATCTACGCCGACGCCCTGATGACCGGGCTCGGCATGAACCGCCTTGTGGCCGGTACAATATTCGATGCGCTGGACGCTGACCTGGGCAACCGATCGGACAGCGTCGCGATGGCATCCTTGCCATCCGGCATGACGGCCTGGGCCGGGGCGCTCGGCCAGTTCAACAACGTCGCATCCGGTGCGGCGCCCGGATATGACAGTTCCGTCGCAGGCACGGCGGCCGGTGTCGCCTATCGTCCCACACCTTCCACCCTGCTGGGTATGGCCTTGGCCTATTCGCAAAGCCAAATCTACAACCGTGCCGAGGCCAACGGCACGCTGAGCATGGTTCAGGCCAATCTCTATGGCGGCATCCAGGACGGCATCCTGTTCGCCGATGCCATGGCGGGCGGTGGCGGGACGGACCTGACCGCCCGCCGCACAATTCAAATCACCGGCCTTGCCGCGAGCGGCAGCAGTTCAGGATGGACGATCGGCACGGCCTTGCGTGGAGGCGCCCGCATCCCCCTGGGCGCGAGCCAGATCCAGCTCGCCGCCAGTCTCGCGTATGACCGGTTCGACCAGGGAGCGGTCGTGGAGTCCGCCACACCCGCCAGCCTCAATGTTGCATCCGGTTCAGCAACAAGCCTGCGTTCGCTGCTGGCAGCTTCGATTGAGACCCGGACAGTGCTCGGTGACGGCATCCTGTTGCGTCCAAGGGCAACGCTCGGTTGGGGTCACGAATTCGCCGATACCGCTGCCAGCACGTCGGCGATTTTCCAGGCCGGGCAGGGGGCTCCATTCACCGTCACCAATGCCCATTTCGGCCGCGATGCCGCCATTCTCGGTGCATCCATGATATTGGACCATTTGCTGGAAGCGCCTGTTTCTTTCTATATCGGTTACACCGCTGCCTTGGCCTCCGGCGGCACCAGCCAATCTCTGACCGGCGGCTTTCGCCTGGCCTGGTGAATTTCCTGGAACACGGCGATGGGCCGCCGCACCGCAGCCACATGCATTGCAGAAGCGACAGCGTGTCATCCAGCGGCGCCAATGCCGAACCACCTTCTCCTCCAGCATCTCGAGTTATCACGAAGCTCAAGCCGCTGCGGCCTGATGGACTTCCACCCGTTTCCCCCCCACTCTCCCCAATCCAACATCCCAAGGGGAGAGCCCAATGGACGACCAGACAGAAGCCGGCGAAGCCTGTGGACCAGACGGCTGCGACATCCTCGCCAACGCCACAGCGGCAACGCTAAGCCCCACCCAGGAAGCCGCCGCCCGCATCGACATCGTGTCCGACGCCATCTGCCCATGGTGCTACATCGGCAAACGCCATCTGGAAGCCGCGCTGAAGATGCTCGCCCTGGAAGGCCTGGATTTCTCCATCCACTGGAACGCCTTCCAGCTGAACCCGGACATGCCAGCCGGCGGGGTGGAGCGGAAAGAGTACCGCATCGCCAAGTTCGGCAGTTGGGAACGCTCCCAGCAGCTCGACGCCCGCATCACCCAGGCCGCCGCCGGCGCCGGCCTGGAGTTTCACATGGAAAAGCTGCAGCGCACGCCGAACACGGTGGATGCGCACCGGCTGATTCTCCTGGCCGGCCGTGTCGAGCCGGATGCCCGCCCCGGCTTTCAGGACGAGATGATGGAGGCGGTGTTCATCGCCTATTTCGTCGAGGGCCGCGACATCGGCGACCACCAGGTGCTGGCCGACTGCGCCGCTTCGGTCGGCCTGGACCGGGATGCCGTGCTCGGCTTCCTCGCCAGCGACCAGGGCCGCGATCCGGTGCTGCGGGCGGACACGATGGCCCGCAACGCCGGCGTGTCCGGCGTGCCCAGCTTCTTCCTCAACGGCCAGGGCCTGTTCTCCGGTGCCGTCGCGCCGGAAGCCATGGCCGACGCACTGCGCCGGGCGCACAAGATACTGACCGCCCAGGCCGCCTGAGGGAGCCGAGCCAGACCCCGCGCCGGAAACGGCGTCGAGGCTGGCTCGGGTTGGCTTAGGACCAGGTGGGCCCCCGGTCAGGCCCGGCGGCGGCGGAGCAGGCCGAGGCTGACCAGGCCGAAGCCCAATACCCCGACGCTTGCCGGCTCCGGCGTGAAGACCAGCGCACGGGCGTCCTCGGCGATGGGCGCGAAGTTGGTGAACACGCCATCCACACCCATCTTGTAAAAGGTGTTGTACTGCGCCGGGTCATACAGGAACGTGTAGGGATGCACGTACAGCCCGGCAGCATGTGCCAGCGTCACGCAAGCCGCGTTGGTTTGTCCGGTGGACGGGCCGACGCCATCTGCATAGGCGGCGATCTGCGCGGCGATCGCGGCCGTGGTGGGGCACACACCAAGCAGAGTGACGGGAATATCGGTCAGGCCGTTCATGTAGGCGACCTGGGTGGCGTCGAAGGATTGCAGGATCGCGTCCCCGGGCGTGGTGAAATAGCCATGATATTTCGGGTCCATCAGCCCGGCCAGGATGGCGTCGGCAACCGCCAGGCCGCTTTGCTTGGATTCAGGATAGACGCCAATCCGATTACCGGTGGCGAGGAAGTAGTTGTAGGCGAGGTCCAGAAACGCGCTGTAGCTGGCGATTTCGTAGTGAAACGTCGGATCATAGTAATTCTGCCGATAGGTGCCGTATCCGTTGGCATTTCGGAACGTAGCGGTAAGCTCCTGGACCTGCGCATAGGTGAACTTGGTCACATCGTAGGACCCGTTCGTGGATTTCAGCGCGAGTATGCTCGGATGCGAGGCGGCATAGGCCACGACGTTGGTCGTCGCGTTCAGCGTGCCGTCGTGCAGCATGACGGCCACGCCGTCCTTGGTTAGATAGACATCGCCTTCCAGAAAATCGGCGTGCATCGCGATCGACAGCTGGTAGGCCTGAACCGATTCCTCGGGCAGATAGCCGCTGGCTCCGCGATGGTTGATAACCAGCGGGGGCAGTCCGTTCAGCGTGACAGGGTTCGCCAGGGCAGGGCTGGCCAGGACCACGGAAGATACCAGGGACAGGAAGGCAGGAATCACGGCTCTCAAATAAGTCGGGCGCATATTATCGTCTCCGATGAGGACCACAGGCCGGTTTTGGCCTGGGAGCGAGTAACCTAATGTTTAGCGCGAAGTAACAGTGTTACAGTGAAAAGAAGTTCCGATGGCGAAGGCTATTAAGTTACACATGTATCAAAAATCTAATCACGCTCGAAATTCTAAGCCGCGAACTTCCACCGCGAAGCGTTGCGCGGAGACGATTCTTCGCTGAGTTCATCGGTGCGATCCTGGCGTGCTATACCCGCCGATACCGGGCTGGCGAACGAACCAACCACCCGCCGCAAAGGAACCATCTCGGCATGACGACGCAGGAAAACAATGCCCCGACAGGCCCTGTCGCCCTCGTAACCGGCGGCGCGCGTGGCATCGGCGCCGCCATCGCCGCCCGTCTGGCGCATGACGGCTACCGCCTCGTCATCGCCGACCTGCACGCGCCGGAGGATGCCATCGTCGGCCGCCACGTTGTCTGCGACATATCCAATGAAAGTGACGTCGCCGCGCTGATCACTGACATCCGCTCGCGCGAAGGCCAGTTGGACGCCCTGGTCTGCAATGCCGGCATCAACGTCCGCAAATCCGTCGAGGAGCTTTCCCTCGCCGACTGGTCGCGCGTGCTCGCCACCAACCTGACCAGTTGTTTCCTGCTGGCCCGTTCCGCCGCGGCCTTGCTACGGGCCCAAAAAAAAGGCCGCCAGGGCGCGATCGTTACCATCGCCTCCACCCGCGCCCATATGTCCGAACCCGACACCGAGGCCTACGCCGCCTCCAAGGGCGGGCTGGTGGCACTCACCCATGCCCTCGCCGTCAGCCTCGGCCCGGATATCCGGGTCAACTGCATCAACCCCGGCTGGATCCACACGAAGGGCACGCCGCCGCGCCCCGAGGACCATGCCGACCACCCCGCCGGACGTGTCGGCACCGCCGAGGACGTGGCCGCGTTGGCGGCGTTCCTGCTGGGTCCAGAATGTGGCTTCATTACCGGCGCCGAGTTCACCGTCGATGGCGGCATGACACGGAAGATGAAGTACCTGGAGTAGCCGCCGCGCTCGCTCGCTGCCCCGTTGCCGATTTCCCCGGACCGGAGTTTGATCTCGCCCAAGGCGGACAACAACGCCGATATCGATCATCCGGGAGCGCCAACATGGATTTCAGCCTGTCCGAGGACGATGCCCAACTGGTCGAACTGGTCGATCGTGTGGCGACGGAGAAGTTCCGCCCGACCGGCTTTGACGATCGCGAGAATTTCCGCCGTCCGGTCGAGAACATGCGGCTGCTGGGTGAGCTTGGCATTCTCGGTATCTGCCTGCCCGAGGATGTCGGAGGCGCCGGCCGGCCGGCACTGTCGGGCATCCTGGCGATCGAGCGCATTGCCCGTGCCTGTCCGCGCACCGGGGCGGCCGCGCTGATGGCCATCTCCGGCCCCGGCATGTTCATCGCCCGCTGGGGCAACGAGGAACAGACCGCGCGCTATCTGCCGCCGATCCTGCGCGGGGATGCCGGATGGTCCATCTCGCTCTCCGAGCCCGGAGCGGGCACCGCGCTAACGGACCTGGCCACCCGGGCCAGCATCAACGGCAAGGTCTGCCGCATCACCGGCAGCAAGACCTTCTGCAGCAACGCCGGCGTGAACGATCACATCCTGCTGTTCTGCCGCTTCGGCGCCGGTACGTCCGGCATTGGTGCCGTGATCCTGGACCGTGCCACGCCAGGCCTGACGATCAGCAAGGCGCACCACCACATGGGCGGCACGCCCTGGCACGAATTGTTCCTCGATGACGCGGAAATTCCGTTGGAGAACGTTCTGTTCCCCGGCAATGCCTTCCGCAAGCTGATGGGCAGCTACAGCCTGGAGAGAACGGCCGCCGGTGCCTGGGTACTGGGCGTTGCCCAGGCCGCCTTCGAACTGGCACGGGATTACTCGATGGAGCGCCAGCAGTTCGGCCGGCCGATCTGCGAGTTTCAGATGGTCCAAACCCGTCTTGCCGACATGTACCTTCGGCTCGAGCAGGCGCGCTGGCTGGTCTATAAGGCCTGTGTGGATGCGGACGGGACTGCATCACGCCTGGAATCCTCCGCCGCCAAGGTGGCGGCAACTGAGGCGGCGGTCTTCGTTACCGACCAGGCCATGCAGATGTTCGGCGCCAGCGGAATGTCGCAGGAGATGCCGCTGGAATGGATGTACCGAATGGTTCGCCCCTACACGGTGGCCGGCGGCACGTCCGACATTCATCGCAGCATGATCGCCAGCGAGGTCCTCGGCCGTCGACTTGACCATCGCCCGGGGCGTGGCTAGCCGGACGACTTATACCGGATACGAAATATCAGGGCTGCTTTTTGGCCGGCGCCGGCGGTGGCTGGATCGGGGCCGGAGGAGGCGAGTTGGTGATTGCAATCGCAGCCTTCTCGTCATCGGTCGGGATCCAGCCATTGGCGATCAGGCAAGACCGCGTCACATTGCTCCGCGCGCTGGAATTCTGGTCCATCATGGAATAGGCCGGCGGCACGTAGTAGCCAGGCGTGGTGTAGCAATTCTGGTTTTCTCCGTTACGAGTGCATCGGGTTTCCTGACCGGTGAAATAACCGCCCCCAACCTGCACCGGCACGAATACCTGCGGCAGCATCCCAAAGGCGCGCTGTTCGCATTCCAACCGGGTCCGCTCGAACATCGCCGGCGTGCCGCCGGGCTTGGCCCAATATTCGGCACAGCCGCCGAGCACGAGCAGGCCGGCCAGTAAAGCCGTTCGGCGGATGCGAAACATGTCTGGTTCTCCCCAGGGTAGGACCCGTTGATAGGACCTGTTGCAATCATCGCGGCTGCCCGATGGCGGCGCAACCTGTGCCGCCGATCGTCACGGAATCAACGCCTCCAGCCGGACCGGATCAAAGCAGCCAGCGCATACCCAGGGTGCCCGGCAACAGAATGCCGGTTGCCCACACGATGGCGGACCCGACATTGGCGAGCTGAAAACTCAGCCTAGGCATCGCGCAGATACCGGCGGCCAGCGGAACGCCGGCTCTCAGCGGCCCAAAGAACCGGCCAAAAAACACACCCGCGGTGCCCCATTTCCGGAAGAAGGCCTCGCCATTCGGCACCAGGGTGGGATACCGCGACAGCGGCCAGACATCGGCAATGGCGTGCTTGTAATGATAGCCGAGCCAATAGGATACCCAATCGCCGAGCGCCGCGCCGCACGCGGCAGCCACCCAGATCGGCCAGAACCCGATGCCGCTGGCGCCGATCAGGCCACCCACGCCGAACAGGATGAACGTCGCCGGCAACACCAGCGAGATAAGCGCCAGCGACTCCCCGAATGCGAGCACGAACACGATCGGCACGGCCCAGGCCTCGTTGTCACGCACTAGCGTCAGGATCGTATCCGCAAAGTCGCCTATGGCCGTGTCTCCGCTTCGTTCATGTCCACTCCGGCAGGTGCCCAAAGTAATCGTATGAAGGAAGCAAGGCGAGGGGCTCCGCCCCCTCGACCCCCGCCAAAGGCAGGACCTTTGGAA
>CAINEA010000286.1 GCA_903847525.1 uncultured Acetobacteraceae bacterium
CTTCGGGGGTGGCGAGGTCTTCGAAGCGGTATTGCTGCCAAAAGCCGCCGTTGGAGCGGAAGGTGGGGATGCCGCTCTCGGCTGAGACGCCGGCACCGGTGAGGACGGCGATGGACCGGGCGGCGAGGACAGCTTCGCGGGCGGAGGTGAGGTTCAGGTCAGACATCGTCGTAAATCTCCTCGCGAGGGAGTTCCCCGATCACTACAGCGGGCCTGAGGGAGCCGCAGAAGAATCGTCATCCGCGTCCGCTCTCAGCACTCAACTGCGTTCACGGCCAGCCCGGCGAGCGAGGTTTCCTTGTAGCGGCTTTGCATGTCGAGCCCGGTTTCGTACATGGTGCGGATGACCTGATCGAGCTGCACCTTGTGGTCGCCGGTCTCCTGCATGGCCATGCGGCAGGCGTTGATGGCTTTTACCGCTCCGATGGCGTTGCGTTCTATGCAGGGGATCTGGACGAGGCCGCCGATGGGGTCGCAGGTCATGCCGAGGTTGTGTTCCATGCCGATTTCAGCGGCGTGTTCGACCTCGTCGTTCGTGCCGCCGAGGGCGGCTACGAGGCCTGCGGCCGCCATGGAACAGGCCACGCCGACTTCGCCCTGGCAGCCGACTTCCGCGCCCGAAATCGAAGCATTTTCCTTGTAAAGCACGCCGATTGCGGCGGCCGTCATGAGGAAACGGAAGACGCCTTCGGCGGTCGAGTTGTCGTCCTGCGAGACGTCGGCGTGATAGCGGAGATAGTATTCGACCACGGCGGGAATGAGGCCGGCGGCACCGTTGGTGGGGGCCGTCACGACGCGTCCGCCTGCGGCGTTTTCCTCGTTCACGGCCATGGCGAAGACGTTAACCCAGTCCATGACGGCGAGAGGATCGGAACTGCCGCGTTCACGGAGTTTTTGCGCGAGGCGCGGGGCCCGGCGGCGCACGTTCAGACCTCCGGGGAGGATGCCTTCGGTGACGAGACCGCGCTGGATGCAGGTTTCCATGGCCTCCCAGATGCGGGCCACGTATTCGCGGATTTCGTCTTCGGTATGCCAGGCTTTTTCGTTCTCCAGCATGAGCCGCCAGACCGGGATTTCATATGCCAGCATCTGGGCACCGGAACGGAATGGGTGTGGGACCGCCGGGCGCTGAGTGGCCGATGCGGTCTGGCCTTCGCGCAGGATGAAGCCGCCGCCGATGGAGTAGTAAACGACGCTGGGGCCGGGTATGCCACCGGACAGGCGCGCCGAGAATCGCATGGCGTTGGGATGGCCGGGCAGGGCCATGTCTTTATGGAAGACGATGTCGACGGGGCACGGCGTGCCCGGCGATTGCCAGGGATCGAGATCCGGTGCAACGGTTTCGGGTTTCTCGCCCGCGAGGCCCAGCAGGACAGCGCGGTCTGTGCCGTGCCCTTTGCCTGTTAATGCCAGCGAGCCGTAGAGTTCGACGCGGATGGATTCGACATCCGGCCCCAGACTGAGCGCGAATTCGCGGGCGGCACGCATGGGGCCGACGGTATGCGAACTCGACGGCCCGATGCCGATGCGGAACAGTTCGAAAATGCTTGTTTTCACGCGTTCATTGGCGCCTCCAGACGCATCAACTCAAGCCGGAGGGCGTCCACGAGGGCGTTCCAGCTTGCTTCGATGACGTCATCGGAGACGCCTACTGTCGACCAGTTTTTGCTTTGATCGGTCCACCCGACGAGCACGCGCACACGCGCATCGGTGCC
>CAINEA010000287.1 GCA_903847525.1 uncultured Acetobacteraceae bacterium
CATTGGTCCAGCGGGCGAGGGTGGTGCCGGCTATCTCCACGTTCCACCAGCCTTGCGTCAGGGCTGGATGATCGACCGGGATTTCATGCTGGACCGAACCATCGTCGCAGAGGATGCGTCGGAGCCGGACGCCGAGTTGCCGGCGGTCATCCAGCCAGGGCCGCCTGTACGACGGACGGCTGGCGCGCGAAAGCAGCCGGACGGAACTGAACGGGCGAGGTAGAACGAATAGTATCCGACCATTCTCCTTAAACGCGGGCCTCAGGATCCCGTCGCCGGTCCACAACAGAAGATCGGGCTCTGCTGTCAGGGCAGGGGCATCCGGCAACCTCATGCCGAGTTCGCGGGAGCGGGTAGCGAGACGATCCCAGATCACTCCGGCCTGTGCGTCGTCCGCGCGCGGTGCGGCTTCCTGGGGTGCAGGGTTTGGGGAGGCGACGAACAAGGGGTGTAATGTTGTGCCCTGTTCGCTGTTCTCGAACCAGTTGCGGTTGCCGCTATCGAGAAAACTCTCCGCCGGCAGATCTTCCGCCATGAGGATCGCATGCCCGTCCAGTTCTATATGGAAATAGTCGACGGAACCCAGCGAGGCATCCTGAACAATGGAGCCGCCGTTCAGCAACTGGCGTGCCGGGATCAGCCTGCCGTCCAGGTACAGCGCGTGGTCGGGGGATAGCCAGAGATTCCGCGCGGGCTGGCCCGGTGCGATGGCATCGGCGCGAATGAGGATCGGCCGGGCAAATTCCGGTTGGGGATGGCGTTTGAGATCGATGCGCCGGCGGCCGATCCATCTTACGGGCATCGGCATCAGGCTATCGCCAACCTGGATGAGCACATTTTGGCCCATGCGCAAATCCTCAACGGCAACATCGCCGGTCGCGGTGGCGATGCGTGTGCCGGCCACGAAGCAGGTGACATCGCTGGCCGATATCGTCTGGTCGGAAAATTGCAGGGTGTTCATGCCGACAAGTGTGTCGGTGATCCCGCCGAGCTTTGCGGTGATCGTGTTGCCGAGCCTGTTCAGGGTGTAGCTGGCCAACGGGTTGGCAAATACAGCGGAATCATTGCCGCCACCGCCGATGATGGAATCCGGTCCGTAGTTGGTGAAGAAGAGGTCGTCCCCGGCCCCGCCGACGGCGCTGTCGAGTAAGGTGCCGTTGGCGATCGTGTAGCCGCCGAGAATCCCGGTCACATACGAGGCGTAGCCTCCGGCGCTCGGCCCGCTTAGCGGCGCCTCGCGCAGATCGATCACGCATGCCACGGCTGGAGCCGGCGTTGCTGATCGTGTTGATGCCGTTCGGGTCCCAGACGCAACTCCAACCGGTACCCGGCGCATTGGCGGTTGGCAGCAGATATGTGTCGTTTCCTGTCCCTGTGCTGTAATTGGCGTAACTGCCCAGGTAGTCGATCGCTGATCGACGGTTGACACGCGAGTCGCGGCATGAGTCAAGCTTCCCATGTCGTTGCCGCCGCCCGATTCCCAATCTGGTTCCGATGCGGGCGCGC
>CAINEA010000288.1 GCA_903847525.1 uncultured Acetobacteraceae bacterium
AAAGGATGCACATGAGTCCGGTTCCGTTCGAGACCCGATTGCAATCGCTTGGCCTGCGCCTTTCGCCGGCCGAAACCGTGACTTTGGCCGAGCAGGTGGCAGAGCTCGATGCCGCCGCGGCAGCGATCCGTGGTCCGCGGCCGTATCTTGAGGAGCCGAGCAATGCGCTGCGGCTGAAGCCGACCCTGGCCGGAGGCCAGATGAATCCTGTCCTGGCCGGAGGCCAATAGAATGGGCACCGATCTGCATTTTATGACCATTGCCGAGGCATCCGCCCTGATCCGGGCCGGCAAGCTGTCTCCGGTGGAACTGACCACACATTTCCTTGAACGGGTCCGCCGGCTGGACGGCGAGCTGCACGCGTTCATCCGAGTGATGGAAGACAGCGCCCTGGCCGATGCGCGCCGGGCCGAGCAGGAAATCGCCGCGGGCGGCTGGAAAGGCCCGCTGCACGGCATCCCGATCGGGCTGAAGGACATTTACAACACCGCCGGAATCGCCACGACCGGGCATTCAGCGCTGTACCGTGATCACGTGCCGGCCGAGGATGCAACGACCGTGCGCAAGCTGCGCGAGGCCGGGGCCGTGATCCTGGGCAAGCTGTCCACCTGGGAATTCGCCATCGGCGGCACATCGTTCGACTTGCCCTGGCCGCCGGCACGCAATCCCTGGGATCTGTCGCGCGATCCTTCCGGATCCTCGTCCGGGTCTGGCGCTGGGGTGGCGGCGGGTCTGATGATGGGGGCGATGGGCACGGATACCGGTGGTTCCATCCGCGGGCCGGCCGCCTGGTGCGGCATCGCCGGGCTGAAGCCGACCTATGGGCTGGTCAGCCGGCGGGGGATCCTGCCGCTGTCCTTCTCGCTGGATCACGGCGGGCCGATGTGCTGGACCAGCGAGGATTGCGCGATCCTGATGCAGGTGCTGGCCGGGCACGATCCGCAGGACCCGGGCAGCGCGCCCTATCCGGTGGGGGATTTCACCTCAGGCATCGGCTCCGGCATCGCCGGGCTGCGGGTGGGCGTGATCCGGCATTTCTACGAGACCGACATGCCGGCGCAGCCGGAAGTGATCGGGGCCATGGATGCGTCGCTTAAGGCGCTGGCGGGGCTTGGGGCGAAGCTGAGCGATGTGACGCTGTCGCCGTTCGGAGCCTATAGCGGCGTCGGAAGCCTGATCTCCCGCTCCGAGGCGTTCGCGCTGCACCAGGAGACGCTGACCAAGACACCGGAGCTGTATGGATCCTTCGGGCGGCAGCGGCTGGCGGTGGGCGGTTTCATTGCGGCATCGGACTACGTGAACGCGCTGCGGCAGCGTTCGCGCCTGATCGCCGAGATCGCGACGGTGATGCAGGACGTGGACGTGCTGGTCGTGCCGACGGCGAAGGAACCGGCGCTGCCGATCGGGCTGGACAACATGACCAAGGGTGGCGGGTCGTTCTACAACCGGGCGTTCAACGTGACCGGCAGCCCGGCCCTGTCGGTGTGCAACGGGTTCACCGCTTCCGGGCTGCCACTGGCGTTACAGATCGTCGGGCGGCCGTTCGAGGACGCTTTGGTGCTGAAGGTTGGCGACGCGGTGGAGCGGGCGATGGGGACGCGGGAGCGTCGGCCGGAGTTCGCGATGGAGGCGGTGCCGGCGCAGTAGCCGGGCCGGCTGAATGGGCAGGGCACTCGGCTGAAGGGAACGAAGGCCGGGGGTTCTGCCCCACAGGCGCAAACCTGTGGGCTTGCGGGGTTACGGCTTGATATGGGCCTCGTCGGGGATGACAAAAACGGCAATCGTTTCAGGAGG
>CAINEA010000289.1 GCA_903847525.1 uncultured Acetobacteraceae bacterium
CCGCCGACCCGCCGCCGATGCCGGAAGCGACCGGCAAATATTTTTCAAGTGTCAAATGCGCCCGAGGGGCGATACCTGCCTGATCCGCCAACGCACGGGCCGCCCGCAGTACGAGATTATCCGGCTCGGCCGCCAGGTCCGCGCCAAACGGGCCCGTCACGGAAAGCGAGAGATCCTCCGATACGTGCGCGGAAAGCCGGTCGCCGATTCCAGCAAGAACCGCCAGGCTGTCGAGCAAATGATACCCATCCGAGCGCTTGCCGACCAGGCGCAGATAGAGATTCACCTTCGCCGACGCCGTTTCGGCACCCTGGGCCGTTTGCATGGTCACTCGAGGGCTCAGCGATTGCGGCGTGCCGGGGTCAATTGCTCACCGTCGACATCGCGTAGCCGCGCCTCCAGACGTGCCTTGTCATCCGGTTCCGGATTAAGGGTCAGCGCCCGGCGCCATTGAAACACCGCCTCCAGCCGCCGCCCGACCGCCCAATAGGCCTCGCCGAGATGAATGTTGATTGTCGGATCTTCAGGTTGCAGGCTAACCGCTTGTTCCAGCAGTAACTCCGCATCGTCCGCGTGGCCTTGGCGGAACATCACCCACCCGAGGCTGTCGATGATCGCCGCGTCCTTCGGCTCCTGCTCGATCGCCCGTTCGATCATTTTTCGCGCTTCCGGCAGGTGGATGCCCTGATCGGCCCAGGAATAGCCGAGGTAATTCAACACCGCCGGCTGGTTCGGCGCGAGTTCGAGTGCCCGCTTCAGATCAGCCTCTGCCAGCGGCCATTGATGCGCCCGCTCATGCGCGACACCGCGCGAAAAGAACAGCGGCCAAGCCGAACGCCGGGGAGCCGCCAGTTTACCGATCGCCCGGTCATAGGCCGCGATTGCCTCTTCGGGGTGATTCTTAACGCGCAGGATGTCGCCCTTCTGAACGTCCGGCAGAGGGGACGCCGGATACTCGCGCGACAATGCGTCCAATTCTGCCACCGCCGCATCTGTCTGGCCAAGCCGATCCAGCAGCCGGGCGCGCTGCAGCCGCACCATCGGGCTCAGCGGATCCTCGTTGGTAACAGGCGCCAACGCCTGCAACGCCTGGACAGGATGCTTACTGGCAACGTTGACCTCGGCGACCAGAATCCGGGCCTCGGTGAAATCGGGGCGAAGATCCAGCGCCAGGCGCAGCATGATCAGGGCAAAATCATTCGCATTCTCCTGGCGCAGCGCCGCGGCGAGCGCCAGATAAGCGTCCGCGATCCCCTGCAGCGGGTTCGTCACCCCCCGGGAGGCAGGATCCTGGGTCAAATTCGGCATCACCAGAGCCATCTCATCCTGGCCATCGGTCAGACCGAGCAGCATCTCCTTCGCCGTGCCGGGCCGCCCCTGGCGGGCTTCCCAACTCGCCAGGACCTGCTCCAGCCGCAGATTGTTCGGTGAGAACAAGGTGCGCGCGAGTGCGTAAAGTCGCTCCGCTTCGCTGGTCCGTCCGGCCTGATCGGCGATCATTGCCATGTGCAGCACGTAGATCCCGCGAAATGTCTTGCCGTCGGCGTACGGCCGGAGGGTCGCCAGCGCCTCGTCGGTGTGCCCACCGCCCTGTTCGGTCCAGGCAACCAGCAGCGGCTGCAGCAATTGCG
>CAINEA010000290.1 GCA_903847525.1 uncultured Acetobacteraceae bacterium
CAGAGGTAGACGCCCTCGTCCAGTAAGGTGGCGTAGATTTCGGCCGGCGCCTGGTCGGCGAAGCGCGGCGCGTGCAGCAGGTCCAGTACGGCCTGGCGTTGCGCCTTGCTCAGCGCCCTGGCCGGCGCCGGCCTTGGCAGCACCGCCGCGAGGGGTGTCCTGAACCGTGACCGCTGGCGTTCCACGGTGGCGCGCGACACGCCGAGCGCGGCACAGATCGCGGCCGTCATGCCGTTGTCGGGCGGCATCGCGGCGACGGCTCCGGTCAAGGCGCGCCGCCGTCCGGTGTCATCGGGATCCCCAGCAAGGCTGCGACTTTTTTTTGGATGTCGATGATCGCCTCGGCACGGGCGAGGCAACGCCAGGTGGGCGTTGTTCTTCTCCAGCAACGCCACTTTTGACGCCAGGGGATTGGCTTCGGAGACTTTCGGGCCGCGCCGGGACGGCGTCAGTGCGCCGAGGCTGCCGGCGTCGCGCTGGCGGCGCCAGTCGCAGAGGGTGGACGAGTAAACGCCTTCGCGGCGCAGGACGGCCCCGACGCCGCCCGTTTCGAGGGCACGGTCTGTCGCGGCCAGGATGCGCAGCTTGTCAGCGGCGGTGAAGGTCCGCCGCTGCGGGCGGCCCGCCAATTCGGGGCTGCGTCAGTCTGGGCGTGGAGCATGGGCATGAGTGAGAGGATCCTTCCGCGCCTGAGGGTCTAAACTCCCGGGGGGTAGTTGTCTCATCATTGTTAGCACGGAGGGGCATGCGGCGGCTCCGGGGATTTCAGTCACTCGAAATTCTTGTTGACTTGCAAAAAGACGATTCCCTTTCGATTCGCAGTGTGTAGACTCTTCCCATGCAAATCGTCTCCAATTCCCTGGCCGGTAATTTCCATGCGGCGCTGACGCTCCTTGGGCGTGCGGTCAACCGTCTGCCGTTCGGTGTCACGGAGCCCGTTCTTGTCGGCTGCTCGGCTTTGGAGCTCTATTCCGGCGGAGCCTGGCGATATGGTGAACTGGAACTGGTCATCAACAAGCCCCGGGCGCTCAACGCGGCTTTGATGGCGGAGGGGTTTCGCTGGACCGATCGTCCACGTCATCTGACGCGAGGCTTGTGGCATCCGCATTTGCAGATTGCTGCTGAGATCGTCGCATACGAGTTGCCGGACGGTGCGACAGACCCAGTAGCGACAATAACGGTCGAACTCGACGCTTCGGAGGAGACAGGTTCCGAACCGATCCGGTTACGGGTGATCGGGATCGAGGATCTGGTAACGCAGCTCGCTTCTGAGTGGGTCGAAGATGGCGGGTCCTGCGTTGAACTTGCGCAGCAGATGCGGACGTTGATGGAACTCGGCCAAGCCGGGGTAGGTGGCCCATTGCGGATCGACTATTTGCGGCATCGCCTCGCCAGCGTTACAGCGGGCGAAGTTGATCTTGATGTCAGTCAGACGCTGTCCCGACAGCATCACGAAGGCGCACGGCGCATCACGGCGACGAAGATGCAGGCAATCATCCATGGCTGGCGGGTTCGTCATGGAATGCAGGAACCGGTTTCGCGATGGGCGTCGAGCAGAGTCGGTCGCACCCATTCGCGCACAGGATTTCACAAACAGCATGAGCATGGAGGAAGGGAAGGGGACTTTGATTTCCCGGCGCCGAATGTCGTGGCCATCGATCGGTCGTCTCCTCCATCACGGCGTTGAGCGTCCGGTCTTTGGATTGGAGAAAATATGGCACACGTATCGTTGGCCGGAACAAAGGCGCACGTGCAGCAGGATCGGTATCCTCCTCGGACGTCTCCCTATGGCCAGTTCTAATCCCTTTCAATGCTTGGGCGACCTGATGAAGGTCTGTCCGGTGTGAATGTGAAGCCAGATGAGGCGCCCCATTCTCCGAAAACCGCTGATCCGACCAGCGGACTTACGACGCGCGTTAACGCAATCGATTGTTTCAAGCGTGCACTCCCTTTAGCACCAGGCGCCCGTCAATTATCGCCCCAGTGTCGTTGAACATGCGGGCCACGTTGAATAGCTTGCAATGTTATTAACATTTGCCCATCTGTGATCTGCAAGTCGGACCTATCTGCCGATTCGCGCATCAGCCGACCGGCCCAAATTCTGGTCGCCGCCGTGCCCACATAAACAACAGGAACCGCAAAACTATGGCCGTCAAAGCGACCCCTGCTACTCGCGCTCCGCGCGGGACAAAGACTCTCATTCAGGCTTTCTTCTCCGCTGCGGATGGCATTCCCGAAGCTCAGCGTGCCGATGTGATCAAGGCCGCCGTGGCTGCCATCCGAGATCAGCTGAAGGACGATCGGGAGAAGGCGAAGGTTGCAAAAGCCAAGGTCAAGGCGAAATCGGGCAAGGCGCCAGCTGCCAGTGCCGTCAAGGCGGCGGCTTCTGCACCAAAGAAGTCGGCCGGCGCGGCGCCGAAGGGCAAGAAGGTGAAGGTCAAAGCGAAGCCCAAGGCTGCCGCCAAGTCCGCGCCGCAGAGGCCATCCGAATCCGAAACCGACTAGATCTTACCGGCACGCGCCGGCCGGCAGCGCTTGTTCGTGCGCTGCCGGCGGCCCAGCTCACGACCTTCGATTCAGCATGACTTTCCATAATGCTCTAAGCATCGATCGCACAAGCTATTGATTAAAATAATATAATCCCCTCCACTTTCCATAAGATATATTCTGCGGCATTTTTTGTAAGCCCCTGATAGAAACGTCACACGCGTCCCCGATAGAAATGTCGCTGAGGCACACTGTCGTCGGAATGTTCGAGGTGACGTGCGATGGCGGGAATGATCCAGATGAGCGATCGGGAACTGACGCGGCTGCGTGTGATTGCCACCTGAAACGCCCGAAAGCTTGCTCTCGGTGCTATCGCAAGGGCCTCTCGCGTGTGGCAGTCGATCACCCCGAGAAGCCGGAACGGTCGGCCGTCAAACAGGGCGTCCGACAGGAAGTCGATACCCTCCGCTGGCATTCCATCGGCAACGCCGACGGAACCTTGGCCAGCTCCGCCCAGATATCGTTTGCGGTAGATGTGGTCACCGGTTTTCCAATCCGATACCGCCAGGCACGCCGACGGCGCGGCATCCGTGGCCGGATCGACAGACCTTCCTCGCTGCAGAGATGCCAAATTCGCTTCGCATTCACTGGCCAGCCCTCCCGCCTCAGGAGCACATGTAAACGCCGATAGCCGTAGCGCACCCGGCTCGCAGCCAGATCCCGCAATCGCAGCCGCAGCTCCGTCTGAGGATCCCGGCGCGAGCGATATCGCTGCGAAGATCGATGAAACCCAGTGGCCTAGCAGGCCCGCCGCTCGCTGACCTGGTAGGCGCTTTGCAGAACGCCAACCAAATCGCGACGAACGGCAGGCCTTACCACTTTCAGCGCAGAACATCCTGCAACACGGTCTTGTCCAGGCTGAGGGCCGCCACCAGCCGCTTCAACTTGGCGTTCTCCTCCTCCAACTGCTTCAGGCGCCGGATCTCCAACACGCCCATACCGGCAAATTGCTTCTTCCACCGATAGAACGTCGGCTCCGAGACATCGAGCTTGCGGCAGATCTCCTCAACCGAGGTTCCACTATCTGCCTGCCGCAAGGCAAACGCAATCTGCTCGTCCGTATACCGCTTCCGCTTCATGGCATTCACCCCCTCCTGAAGGGCCAAGAATGCCCGAAAGAATTGCGGTCTGTCCGGACCAATTTTCGGATTCAAGACCAACGGTCGTCTCAAGACACCAACAGAGTATTCGCTGGCTGCTTGACAGACCAGGATTTTTCCGCTCCCATTGGACCGTGTCGATACCGGAATTTCATGCCCAAAAAGCGGTGGGCGGACGCCGATATTGCGGTTACGCTACAAACCCTTGTAACCTTCTCTCCGCTGCCTGCTTCCGGCCAATTCCACAATCAATTTGTTGCAATAAAACAATAAGAATGGAGAAACGGAGATGGAAATGCTCGAAACGCAAACGATGGGAAAGGTCGCGCGCCGGCTGATCCCTTATCTCATGTTTTGCTATTTCTTTTGTTTTCTGGACCGTGTGAATGTCGGCTTCGCCGCCTTGCAGATGAACAAGGATCTTGGTTTCACGCCCGAAATTTTTGGCTTCGGCGCCGGCATCCTGTTCGTCGCCTACATGCTGTGCGAGGCGCCTTCCAACCTGGTACTTGTGCGGGTGGGGCCGCGGCGCTGGATCGCCCGGATCATGGTCACATGGGGCATCATGGCCTGCGCCATGGCCTTCATCTGGAACGAGACCAGCTTCTACGTCGTCCGCGCCCTGCTCGGCGCCGCCGAGGGCGGCTTCTTCCCCGGCATCATCTTCTATCTGACCCTCTGGTTCCCCGGCACCTACCGCGCCCGGGTGACCGGGCTGTTCATGGCCTGCATCCCACTCTCCGCGGCCATCGGTGCGCCGATCTCCACCGCGCTGTTGTATCTCGATGGGCTCGGCGGCCTGCGCGGCTGGCAATGGCTCTTCCTGCTGCAAGGCCTGCCGTCCGTACTGCTCGGCGTGGTCACCTGGTTCTACCTGACCGAACGCCCGCAGGACGCCGCCTGGCTAGCGCCGGACGAGCGTGACTGGCTCGACCGGCGGATCACCGCCGAGCACGCCCGCAAGCGCGAGGCGATGTCGCTGAACCTGGTGCAAACCTTCTTCAACGGCCGGGTCTTCGCCCTCGGCATGGTGGCCGCCGTGATTTCCGCGCTGATCTTCGGCGTCGGCTTCTTCCTGCCCCAGATCGTCAAGGCCTTCGGCCTGACCAACATGCAGACCGGATGGGTGTCCGTCATTCCGCCGGCCGCAGGTGCAGTATCGATGATCTACTGGGGGCGGCGGTCCGACAAGCGGATGGAGCGCAAGTTCCACCTGCTGGCCGCGCTGATCCTGGCCGCGGCCGGCGTCGGCGCGGCGGCGATCATCGACGATCCGGTGCTGAAGATGGTGTGCTTCACTCTCTCGGCCATGGGGTTGAACGCGTCGCTTGCGGTGTTCTGGACCCTGGCGCCATCCTTCCTGACCGGCCCCTCGGCCGCGCTTGGCATCGCGCTGATCAACTCCTGGGCGGCCCTGGCGGCGTTCCTGGCGCCGTGGATGATGGGCTACGTCAAGGGAGCGACCGGCAGCTACACCTACGGGTTGCTGATCCTGTCCGGGGCTGTGCTCTGCGGCGCGCTGGTGGTGCTCGGCTTTTCGCACCGCCAGGAATTGGAGCACGCGCCGGAACAGGTCTTCCCGGCGGCCTGACCGGTTCGATGCGGGTGCGGCGGGTGATGTTTGCCCCGCCGCGCCCGCATCAGCCAGCTTGCGGCTAACGCGACGCTGCATTTATGCGGTCGCATTCCCCGAGGGTAATTACGGGCGCGCCCAGCCCGGTCTCAGGCGCAAGCGGGAAGGCCCATCCGCGGACTGACGAAATCCCCGGCCCCTGATGGCGGCGCGGTGGAACACGAATGCCAACGAGCTCCGGTTGACGGCGATGTTGCCGCACACCTCGGCTTGCATGATATTGCGCACCATTGCGTAGGTCAGATACGCGCCCTCATGCCAGCCTGCGGGCTGACCCGGAGAAGCCTTACGCCGGTATAGCCTCAAAGATATAGGGATCGAGCGAGTCCTGGGCCTTCATCCGGAGTTCGTGCCATTTTTGCGGCCCGCCATAATAGGCAAGGCTGCCCGGCTCCGCGTTCCCGTCGCCATTGTAATAGGATAAGCAGTCCCTGAACGGCTGCGTTCTGATATCTGCTTCACGGCAATGCTGAGCGTAGGCGATCTCCGCGTCTTTAGCGACGTCGATGACACAGTTCCCGCGCTCGCGCGATGTTTGCAGCAGCCAGGCCACATAATCGGTCTGACCCTCCATCGTGCGGGTGAAATTGAACTGCCCGCCGCCGCTCTGCGGCCCCGACATGATGAACAGGTTGGGGAATCCGTGGCTGTGTAAGCCCAGAAAGGTCCTGACGCCTTCGTCTCCCCATTTGCCGCGCAATGAGCGTCCGTCGCGGCCGATGATCATGTTGAAGGACCCCGCCCCCATCCATTGAAAACCGGTCGCGTAGATCAGCACGTCCACCGGATATTCCACGCCGTCGTGAACCACGGCCCGCTCGTTGATCCGGCTGACGCCCACGGGCGCCGTGTTAATCAGGTGCACGTGCGGCAGGTTGAAGGTCGGCAGATATTCGTCATGAAAGGTCGGCCGTTTGCAGCCATAGGCATAATACGGCTTCAGCGCCGCCGCCGTTTTCGGATCCTTGACGATCGCGTCCACGCGCGCGCGGATTTGTTCCATGATTCGGAAGTTGGTGTTGAGCTGCCGTTCCATCAGTTCTTCCGGCGACAGTTCCCGATCGAATTTCCTGGGCGCCCTGACGTCCGCGACCTTGCCCGAAAGATAATCGTCGTTGCCTTTCAGCGCGGTGCGTCCGGATGAAATCCGGGCAAGTCTTTCCCGCCGTTTCCTGGCCCAGTTGGGTTCCTTCGACCATGCCTCGATCTCTTCCTGGGTGGTCATGCGTTGATCACGCACGTCGATGGTGGAGGGCGTCCGTTGAAAGACGTAAAGCTCTTTCACGACCTTGGCGATTTCCGGAATAACCTGAACGGCGCTCGCGCCTGTCCCGATGATTCCGACGCGTTTCCCGGTCAGATCGACGTGATAGTTCCAGCGCGAGGTGTGGAACGCCTCGCCTTTGAACGTCTCCATGCCCGCGATCCGGGCCAGTTTCGGTGTGGTGAGCGATCCGTTGGCCAGCACGACATAGCGGGCCCGCATGCTGTCGCCTCGGTCCGTGGACACGATCCATCGGCGGGACGCTTCATCCCACTCCGTCCGGTCGACGGTCGTGTGGAAAAGGCAACGGTCATAGAAATTGAGTTTTTCCGCCATGAGTTGGCAGTATTCGTAGATTTCGAAGCCGGAGGCGAATTTCATCGTGGGAAAATATCCCATCTCCTCCAGCAGCGGCAGGTAGCTGTACGCTTCGACATCGCAGGCGATACCCGGGTAACGGTTCCAGTACCACGTTCCCCCGACATCGCCGCCTTTTTCGCAGACGCGGACATCGAGGAAGCCCGCCTCTCGAATCTTGTACCAGAGCAGCATGGCGGCGAACCCGGCGCCGATGATCACGATGTCACACTCATCCGTCAGTGCTGCGCGTTCGACGGGTGGCGCGGAATACACATCTTCGAGATAGCTGGCGAACTGGCCTTCCATGGCGATGTAATCGGCCGCGCCTTGACGGGATTGGTTGTACTCGCGGTAGCGCGCCTGTTCCTCGGCGTTGAACACCGCGCCGGACGGCGGCGGCGGCAGCGTGATCAGGGCTTCGTCTGCGACCGGCATGTAGCCTATACCGGCGATCTTTTCGGTCGCCTTCGCGGCGCGTGTGGCGAATGCCTTCAGGCCAGTGGCTTCATCGATTCGGATTGGCGGTGTCATGGCAATGAACTCTTATCGTTGTGTCTCAGGCGTCCAGGCCGGCGCCCTCCTGATGCTGGCCATTCAGCCGGCCCGAGGTGAGGATAACCGCCGATCCCGGCGCCCGGCAACATTCCGCCAATAGGCCAACGGGGCCGTGTGCCGGGCGATGATGCGGCGACGGGAGGCCAGGGGCTATGCGCCCCCTCACTCCGCGCCAAACGCCGCCGTCACGGCCGCGCGGATCGGATCCTGCGACGTGGAGGGCGGCTGGACCATCCGGTTGTGCAGGATGGCGACCGCAATCTTTTTGTCCGGTTCAACCCAGGCGATTGAGCTACCGGCCCCCGGATGGCCAAACGCATTCGGGTTCGTGCCGATCAACCGGCCCAGATTCTCCGGCTGCGAATTGCCGGCCAGCCAGAAACCGGCGCCGATTCGCACCGCTATTCCCTGCACGTCGTCGATCTCGTCCGACCCTGGGCGCGGGACGATGAAGGACCTGACCAGGTCCACTGGCAGGATCCGAACTCCGCCCAACGTGCCCCCGTTCGCCAGCATGGCGAAGAACCGCGCCATCGCCTTGGCCGTCGCGAAACCGCCGGCGCCGGGGATACAGGCCTGCCGGACGTCGGCGCGGCCGAATATTTCCTCGCTGGTCCCAACATGCAACGGGATCGCCTTGAAGCGTGGGGCGTCGGGCGGCAGCGGCCGAGGCGCGGCATTGATCAGTCTGGCGATGCGATCGTGTTCCGATGCCGGAACGCCGATCCACACATCGTCAATCCCCAGTGGATCAAGAACTTCCTGCCGCACGAACTCCCGCACATTCCGTCGCTTCGGGTCGGTGCGGCGTACCACCTCGGCGATCAGCCAGCCGAACGTATAACTTTGATAGCCGTTGCGTGTTCCGGGCTCGAACATCGGCGCCATGCGGGCCAGGCTGTCGCACATCCAGTCGTAATCGGCCATGCGCTCCGGAGTCACATCGGCCGGCATCTGCCAGAGGCCGGAGCGATGGTGCAGCACGTGCCGCACCGTCATGTGCTGTTTCCCGTTAGCGGCGAATTCCGGCCAATACCGCGCGACGGGCGCATCGTAGTCCACCAGCCCGCGCGCCGCCTGGAGGTGCAGCGCGACTGCCGTTACCGCCTTGATGACCGAGAAGGTCGGGAACAGCGTATCCGCACGAACGGGCGTTCCCATGACGGTGTCGGCGGTACCGGCCCAGATATCGACCACCAGGTCGTCACCGCTATAGACGGCGACCTGCAAGCCTACCTCGCCCCCCTCGACGATCGCCCGTTGCACCGCCTCGCTGAACGGCGCCACCAAATCGCCCCGGGTCCGGCCGGTGTTGATCTCCATCGTCATCTCCCTATTGAAACCATCCGAGCCGGTCAAGTGGCGCTGATGGGAACATTTCCAGTTGCTTTTTCGCTATGCGGACATCGGCCACGTCGTTCGCGACAAGGTTCCCGGCTTCCAGTGTTTCGAAATCGCACAGTGCCAGGGGCGAACGCAGTAGCGAACCCGCGACCGGGCGCCATATATCGTTGATCGCGAAACGGTGCCGCAGCAGCTCGTCCGCTTCGTCGTCCACCATGTCGTGCACGCGGTGTAGCGCTGACTGGCGGTATATTCGTTGTGAAACTGGTCCGCCGCCATCGTGAATTCCAACGCCACTCTGTAGGGATGCGCTGGTATTTCGATCCTGTCCATGTTGGCACTCTGCATGTTGGGAATGCCCTTCAGTTAGATGACGCGGTTCTCTGCCAGAACCGAGAGTTCGCCGCGAGACAGACCCAATTCGCTGCAAAGAATTTCGGTGTTGTGCTCGCCGACCAGCGGTGCCCGCCGGGAGATGCGCCAGGGAGAGCCGTTATAGATGGCCGCCTCTCCCGGATAGATGAAGCTGCGACCGAGTTCCGGGTGTTCGACCTGTTTCCAGAAGCCGCGATCATGGAGGTGGGCGTCGTCGAGCAGCGCTTCCGGAGCGCGTACTGCGCCCCAGGTAAAGCCGCGTTCCTGGGCGGCGTGGTAGACCTCCTCTGCCGGCAGGCTGGCGATGAAATTGGCCAGCACATCGTCGATGATGTGAGCCGTATTTGCCGTAACGAATGCCGGATCCTGGTATCTGGGGTCCTTCAGGTCACCCGCCATGTCGTAGCCGTCCATCAGTTCCGCCAGGTTCTTGACGTTCCGGGGATTGAGCCCACCGGCGATTAGCGCAGTGACGTAAATGTCGTCCTTGGCGCGAAACTGGGTGCGCGGAGTGGGGCCGGGCGCATGGTGCCGGCCTGTCTGGCGCCGGAGCACTTCGCCGCGGTAGATGTAGTTCGGGATTGCCGATTCCGTCGTCAGCGCGCAGGCTTCGTGTATCGAAACGTCGATGTACTGCCCCGTCCCCGCGACCTGTCGATAGACCAGCGCTGCCATGATCGCCATGTAGGCGTAATGACTTCCCATGTGCCAGGCGTTGCCACCGCCGGGTGAAATTGGCGGTGCATTCGGAACGTCTGCCTCGTCATAGCCGCAGGACGCCATCTCGCCGCCGGCCGCCATATGCAGAAGGTCCGACGAGAGGTAATCGCGCCAGGGTCCGGTCTGGCCGAAGGGGGTCAGGGAACACAGGATCAAACTTGGGTTGGTTGGGCGCAGCGTTTCGTAACCGAGTGCCAGGGACGCCAGGAAGCCGGGCCGGAAGGTTTCCAGAACCACGTCCGCCGTTGCCGCCAGGCGCCGGAAGATCCCGCTTCCGTCGGCGGTTTGCAGATCGAGCGTGATGCCGCGCTTAGACGTGTTGTAGTGCCAGAACGACAGGCTGCGATCCGGATGGGGAATGTCGTCGAGGAACGGACCCAGTTTGCGGGTGCGCTCGCCGCCGGGCGGTTCGATCTTGATGACATCGGCGCCAAGGTCGGCGAAAAGCTTACCGCAGAACTGGCCCTTTTCATCGGCCAATTCCAGCATCCTTAGGCCGGCCAGCGGCCCGGGCGGTGTCTGGGCGTCCGTCACCGGGCCATGTCCTCCATATAGGGAAAGCGGTCCCGGTTGGTCGGCCAGAAGGTACCGTCGGTGAAACCCTCGCGGACGTCCTGACGGCTGTAGCCCAAAAGGTCCTCGACGATCTCACGCGTGTGTTGACCGATCAGGGGGCTTGGCAGGTGATTGTAGGCCGGCGTCTCCGAGAGGCTGAATGGCGCGTTCTGCACCTTGTGCACGCCAAGCGCCGGATGCTCCATCGCCTGGTACGTCTGGCGGTGGCGCAGCTGCGGATCGTGCTCCACCCGGTCTTCGGCACTCTGTACCGGCAGGGCACGAACGCTTTCGGCCTGGCAGCGCTCCGTGAGTTCGTATTTGCCCAGCGTCAGGCTCCAGGCTTCGATCCGGTCATCCAATTCCTGCTGATGCCGCAGGCGCCCGGCTACCGTGGCGAATTTTTCCGCGGCGGCCCAGGCTGGCGCCCCCATCACCCGAACCAGCCGCCGCCACTCATCGTCGGAATGGCAAACGATCACGCACCAATCGTTGTAGTCGCCGGGGTGGGTGCGATAGGCGTTATGCGGAGCCACCGTGGGGCCGCGGTAGTTGTTGACCAGAGGCGTGCCCGGCCAGTGCGCCCGGTTGCCGGGGGGGAAACCGGCCCGTCGTGATCCGCGGCCGTTCACGGTGAAGTCCAGCAGCGATGGACCGTTTAGAGGAACGCTCGATACCATCTGGGCCTGGTCGATATGCTGGCCTTGCCCGGTCCGGTTGCGATGGTAGAGCCCGGTGAGCGCACACATCGCCCCGTACATGCCGCCGGTATCGTCCATATAGGACCAGCCCCAGCCGGCCGGCGGCTGGTCCGGCAGACCGGAAAGATGCGTCAGCCCCGAGGCCGCCTGCGCGACTGGCCCGAACGTGGTGTAATGGTGGTTCCGCCCCGTGTGGCCGTAGCCGGACATGGACACGTAGACGATATCCGGTTTGATCTTGCACAGCTCCGCGTAGCCGAGGCCCCATTTCTGCAGCACGCGGGAGCTGAAATTCTCGATCACGATGTCGGACACGGCGATCAACCGTTTCACGATCTCTAGCCCCTTGGGGCTTCGTACGTTCAGGCTGAGGCTCTTCTTGTTGACGTTCGTGTCGTTGAAGTTGCCGGACGTATTCAGATTGACTTCGAGGTGCTGCGGCGTGGTGCTGCTGGGCAGCCGGCCGCGCTCCGTCTCCGGCCACTCGATTTTGATGATCTCGGCGCCGAGCGCCCCGAGCCAGCGCGTGGCCCAGGGACCCGCCCGCACCCAGCTGAAGTCCACGACGCGAACATTGGCAAGAGCCTGTGGTTGCGACATTGTCTTATCCGCCAGCGGCATGGCGGCTCAGGATCAGCGTCGAGTGAAAGTTCAGGATGCCCCCGTTGCCGCTGACCAGGACAAAGTCGTTGCGCGGCACCTGGCGAATACCGCCCTGGCCGCGCGCCTGCACGACCGCTTCCGACAGGGGCGTGAACGCCCACATGTAGTAGCCGGAAAGTTGCCCGCCGCCGGTGTTGGTCGGCAACGCGCCGCCGGGACCCAGCTTGCCGTCGGCGATGAACGGACCGCCTTCGCCTTTGGCGCAGAAGCCGTAATCCTCCAGCGTGACCAGAACGGTGTACGTGTAGCAGTCGTACAACTGGCAGGTGCCGATATCCTCACGCGTGATCCCGGCCATGCGGAACGCGGCCTCGCCGGCGTGTTTGGCGCCGGTTTCGATCGCCGGGTGGCGGGCGGTGTTCAGATTGTCTCCGGGCGACCGTTGGGCGTAGCCCAGCACATGAACCGGCGGCTGCCTCAGGTCACGTGCACGTTCAACGGATGTCACAATCAGCGCTACGGCGCCGTTGGAAACCAGACAGCAGTCGAACAGCCGCAGCGGCTCGGCGATCCAGCGGGAATTGTGGTGGTCATCCAGCGTCATCGGCGCCTTCATCTGCGCCCACGGGCTCATTTGCGCCCATTGGCGCTGGCCGACCGCGATCGTGCCGAAATGATCCTCGGTGGTGCCGTACAGCGCCATATGCCGCCGCGCCGCCATGGCATATTCCGGATTGGCGCCGAAATTCCCGTAGGCCGCGCGCAGGCCGGTCATACCGCCCAGCGGGAAGCGATGCGGCCCGGCATAGGATTGGCCGGCCCCGCGCGACGGTGACAGCGGCGCGTCGGCGTAGACGAGAACGATGGTGTTTGCGAG
Organism: uncultured Acetobacteraceae bacterium; assembly: GCA_903847525.1. GTDB lineage: Bacteria > Pseudomonadota > Alphaproteobacteria > Acetobacterales > Acetobacteraceae > PALSA-911. The sequence continues at coordinate 12,635 of CAINEA010000290.1, forward strand.
ACCTTCGCGGATCGCCATGCAGGCATATTGCATCATGCTGCCGGCGGTGGAGCCATAGGCGGACATGACATTGATGAGGTTCAGGTTCTCCAACCCGAGCACCATCTGGGTGCGCGGATCCATGTCGTTCGGGATGTTCGCGTTGATCAGGAGCCCGTCGATGTCGCTTTTTTGCAGGCCCGCATCGTCCAACGCCAGCGCGATCGCTTCCGCGGCGAAATCCACCGCTCGGCGGCCGTAGATTTTGCCCATCGGTGTGACGCCAAGACCGACGATGGCACCCTTTGATGGGTTCGGCATGATCGTTCTCTCCAGTTCAGCCTTGGATAGGACGGAATTTCGGCAGGCTGACGTTGTCGCCAACCGCTTCGAACACGGCTTGCAGTTTCATGCCGATACGAAGCGCGTCGTTCGGAATGCCGACAATGTTCGACACCATGCGCACGCCTTCTTCTAGATCCACCTGTGCGACATTGTAGGGCACGGCCGACGCAAAGCCCGGGTTCATCACCTGGTGCATCACGGTGAAGGTGTACAGCGTGCCGCACCCGCTGGCCTGACGCCATTGCAGTGCGGCGGCGAAACAGTGCGGGCAGCGTTCCCGGACCGGAAAGCTCCACATGCCGCAGGATACGCAGTGCTGCAGCATCAGTTTGCCGTCGCGCGCGCCATCGAAGAAAGGCGCGCTGATCTCATCTGGAACCGGCATGGGCTTGCTGAGCGCATCGGGCATGGACGTTTCTCCCTTTTCAGGTAGCGTAACCGTGGTCGAGCCCGGCGGACAACCCCGGCTCCGGCGTGCCGCATGAGACGTTTGGTCTGACCGATAAGCACCAACAGGCGCGATCCAGCGCCGGCAGACAGGAGGAAAGAGGATGGCCGAGACGATCCGGAAAGGACGGCGCCAGATATTGAAGCTTGCGGGCGCAGCGACCGTGCTGCCTTTGGTGCATATCCGCACCGCGGGCGCGGCTGGTAAGCTGACGGTTGTGGTCCCCGATCATTGGGTGCCGGAGGGCAACGTCGTGATGCGCCGGCAGATCGAGGCGTTCGCGAACGAGCACAAGGTGGAGGTGCAGGCCGATTTCCTGCAAGCACAGACCAACCGATCGACGTTGCCAGCGGAAAGTTTGGCCAAGACCGGGCACGACCTGCAGAACTTTCCGCTTTGGGAAGTTTACAACAATGCTGATTGGCTGGAACCCATGGACGATGTCATGGATGGACTGACCCGGCAGTACGGGCCGACGAACGAGATCTGCGAATATCTCGCCCGGGAAAAAGGCACTTGGCGCGCGGTGCCGATCAGCACGATGTCGCTCTATTATTGCGCGATGGGCCGGATCAGCGTCCTGAAACAGGCAGGGGTGGACATCCTGTCGATGTATCCGGCCAGCCCCGACGGTTCACCGTCGGCAGAGGGCTGGAACTACGACACGTTTCTGCGGGCCGCGGAGGCCTGCCACAAGATGGGCATGCCGTTCGGAATCGGTCTCGGCGTGACGGGAGACTCGGTGAATTGGATCGGGCAGTTGCTCGCCTCCTTCGGAGCCGAACTGGTGGACCGCCAGGGAAACCTTCGCGTCACCTCCGATGCCGTGCGTCAGGCTTTGGAATATGCGAAGAAACTGGTTCAGTTCGTTCCGGACAATGCAGTGGCGTACGACGACGCTTCCAATAATCGCGCCTATATATCCGGCAAGAGCGCGCTGATTTTCAATCCGCCGTCGCCGTGGGCCGTCGCCATGCGCGATTCTCCCGCGATTGCCCAGGACACCTGGACGTTTCCGGCGCCGGTCGGTCCGGCCGGGCGGTTCGAAGCCTATGTTTCCAATTTCTGGGGGATCTGGTCGTTCGCGAAGAACAAGAGCGCTGCGAAGGCATTCGTTACCTTTATCATGCAGCGGGAGCGGATCGAGGAGCGATGCAACGCAACGGTCGGTTACGACATTCCGCCATTCATCTCGATGGTCGATTTTCCGATCTGGGGACAGGTCGGGCCGCCGCAGGGCGTCTGTTTCAACTATCCGCTGCGCCCGATTCACAAAGCGCATCCGTACATAGCCATGTCACCCGCGCCGCCGGGAATTGCCGTTCGTGCCTACAACCGAGGAACCGTCGGCACCATGCTTGCCCGCCTGCGGGACGGTCAATCGGTGCCGCAGGTGGTCGCCTGGGCGCAAGAAGAACTATCAGGCTTCATCGAGCGGTAGCAGGGTTTTCCGCGGCGTAAGACCAGCACTCCCAAGTGCTGGGCCACGCCATTCGTGTGGCCTAATCCTGTTGCCGCCCAGCTGAGCCACACGCCGTGAGTTTGACAGTACTGGCGGCGGCGATGTCGAGATTGAAGCAACCGTAATCCCGCGGATACGGACAGGGCGTGCGGCTACGGCCGCTCGCCCTGTCCAATCAGCCGTTTACGTGCTGCATCAGCTTGGTCCAGCGGTCGATGATCGGCAGAACCTTGTCCGATTTCTCGGGTGGGAACATCGGTACGACGCGGGCAACGCCGAGGTCCTTGAGGCGCTTGAGCCGGTCGAGATCCTCGGCAAGTCCGAACGACGTGACCTCGATCGATGCGGGATCGCGCCCCGCGTCGCGGGCCATTTTTTGAAACTCGGGAAGTTCGACCGCAAGGTCGCCGCGGGCCGTGGGAATCCAGCCGTCGCCGTAGCGAATAGCGCGCCGTGCGCCCTGCGGGAACGCGCCTCCGACAAGGATAGGCGGATGTGGTTTCTGGACCGGCTTTGGCCAAGCCATGATCGGATCGAAGTTGACGAACTCACCGTGGTATTCGGCCTTTGGCTTCGTCCAGATCTCCTTCATCGCTTCGACGCTCTCGCGCATGCGTTTAAAGCGGGTTGCGTAGATCGTTCCGTGGTTCTCCATTTCGTCCTTATTCCAGCCGCCGCCGATGCCGAAAAGGAAGCGACCCTGGCTCACCTGGTCGATCGAGGCCACGAGCTTCGCGGTCTGTATCGTGTCGCGCTGTTGGACAAGCAGCACGCCCGTGCCGAGTTTGATCGTCTTGGTTGCGTATGCGGCCGCCGCAAGGACCACGAACGGGTCCATCGCATCGGCGTATTGCTTGGGCAATTCGCCGCCACCCGGGAATGGAGTCTTGCGCGACAGCGGGATATGCGAATGCTCGGGGGCCCACACGCTATCATAGCCCCGCTCCTCCAGCGCGACCGCCAACTCCGGCCCCGTCATCGAATACTCGGTGAAGAACATTGCGCCGCCGAGCTTCATGTCGTCCTCCGTTTGATTTGACGGGCAAGCTACGCCCATATGCGGAGTACGACTATGGCACGAAAGTCCGTACGACTCACTCCCAGGCAATGGTCGGCCGGCTATGCATGGCGAGCCAGAGTGTTGTCGAGGGCGTTGGTGCACTCGCCTCAGGGGATGGTAGGATGCCCCGCACTTTCTGATCCTGGCCCCGATGCCGCACAAACACAACGACGATCGCCGCCACCACATCCCGAAGATGGCGTTCAAGGTCAGGAACTGGCCAGAATACGAAGCGGGACTACGCCGGCGTGGAAGCCTGACCTTGTGGATCGAGGACGCGGCACTGGAGCATTGGCAGACCGTTGGACCGGGCGGCGAGGCGCAGAAATTCCCCATCGTGCGCAAGGGGATCACCCTGACGAAGTGGGAAGACCTCATCGGCAGGAAGATCGGCATCGGGCCCGGCTCGGCGGTCTGGTTCCAGTTCGCCGCCACCATCACCGAGGCCGGCGTGCCCTACAACAAGCTCACCACGATCAACCTCCAAGGTGCCGGCACCGCCTTCCTGCAGGCGCTGGAACGCGGCGACATCGACCTGTTCATCGGCTGGGAGCCGTATGAGTCGCAGGCCGAGCAGCAGGGCATCGGCACCCGCGCCACCGCGCTCGACTATTCCAAATCGAAGGCCGTCGGCGCCGAACTTGGTCTGGTCGGTGTCAACCGCGACTACCTTGCCAAGCAGCGCGAAGCAGTGAAACGCCTCGTCTGGTCCTATCTCGCCATCCAGGACCGCCTGAATGTCTCCAAGGAAGCCCTGGCCCAGGCCATCGCCGCCTATACCGGCCTGCCGGAACCGGTCGCGATCAACGTTGCCAAGGTAACCACCCTCGGCCAGTTCCTCACCCTCGAACAGATGCAGCGCC
>CAINEA010000291.1 GCA_903847525.1 uncultured Acetobacteraceae bacterium
GCTTCGGATGGCCGGGGCGCCAGGGTTCGTTGGCGAAACGGAAATCGAGATACCCCAGCGCGCAGGCGATGGTGATCTCGCCGATCGTCGTCAGCTTGCCGAGCGTGTGCGCCTCGGCTTCCAGCACGTCCACCGCCCTCGCGACCTTGCCCTTCTGCAGCTCGATATAGCCGATCCGCCCCTCATCCTGTGGCAACGCGATCTCGCGCCGGCGCGGCTGGCTCGCATCCAGAATGCCGTCGCCAAGCGCCTGCTGGCGCAGCGCCGTCCAACGGGCTGGACCGGCGGGCGGAAACAGCTTCGGCGCGCTCCCGAGGTTATCGAGATACTCGCAGATCACCGGGCTGTCATAGAGAGAGACACCATCGTCGGTAACCAGGGTCGGCACCTTGGAAAGCGGATTGACCGGAGCCAGCCCGGGATCGGTGGTGCCGATGGTCCATTTCTCAATCTGCCCGGCGATGCCGCGCGCGACCGCGCAGGCCATGGCCTTGCGCACATAGGGGCTGGCAGGAGAAAAGGCGATTTTCATGGCGACGTTCCGTTCCCTTGGTTGATGGGGGCGGACTTTGCGATACGCCGGGAAGATCGACAAGCGGACGCGGTTGGGAGGGGAGTAAGGGCGATCCGTCCTATTTTGACGAGTTGCCTTGACCGGATGTTTGCAACCGACGCATGTATACGATTCCGCATTGTTCCCATCGGTCGTGAAAGCGAACCGGGAATGACCCTGACTTATTGGTCTGACCGCTCCCGTCATTTCCTGTTCGCGTGGATCAACGCATCAACACCCGGCCAAGGCCCACCGGATGACACTTCCCGCCGACAGCACGGACCGCCTGCGTCTCGCCCGCACCGAGGGCGTAGGACCTGTCACCTATCGCCGCCTGATGCGCCGCTACGCCTCGGCGGCCGAAGCGCTGGACGCCCTGCCTGAACTCGCTCGCGCCGGCGGCCGCCCCAGCCCACCCGCCATTCCGGCCCAATCCGCCGTGCAGCGCGAGATCGACCAGTTCGGCCATCGCGGGGCGCAGCTGGTATTCCTCGATACCGACGCCTACCCCATGCTGCTGGCCCTGCTGGAGGATGCGCCCCCGGTGATCGCCGTACTGGGAGACCTCACCTGCCTGCACCGGCGCTGCGTGGCGCTCGTGGGCGCGCGCAATGCATCCGCCAATGGGCAGCGAATGGCTGAGAACCTCTCGCGCGAGCTTGCCGCCAACGGCCTGACCGTCGCTTCCGGTCTCGCCCGCGGCATCGACGCCGCCGCCCATCGCGGCGCGCTGGCGGCCACGCCCGATGGCCGCACCATCGCCGCCATCGCCGGCGGCCTGGATGTCCCCTATCCGCCGGAACATGACGATTTGCAGGACCGCATCGCCGCGGGCGGGGCGGTCATTGCCGAAGCCCCCCTTGGCACCGCGCCGCAGGCACGCCACTTCCCGAGGCGTAATCGGATCATCGCTGGCCTGTCCCTCGGCGTTGTCGTGGTGGAGGCGGCGCTGCGTTCCGGCAGCCTGATCACCGCTCGGATGGCGCAGGAGAACGGGCGAGAGCTGTTCGCCATGCCCGGCTCGCCGCTCGATCCGCGGGCCCGCGGGTCCAACGACCTGATCCGCCAGGGCGCGCATCTGACCGAAACCGCCGCGGATGTGTTGGTCAATCTGCCGGACCACCCTTTCCGCGAGGGCCTGGCCAGGGATCCGCTTTTCGCCGAGGGCCGCCGGTCCGACCCAGGCTTCGCCACCGCGAATACCCGGCCGGGGCAGCTTGCAGAGCCGTCCCCGCGCGGTGCCGACGCGGAAGAAACCGCCGAAGAAACCGGCGCCGGCCTCGGCCGGGCCCGCTCACAAATCCTTGATTTATTAGGCCCTTCACCATCCTTGGTTGACGATCTCATCCGGCGCTGCCAGTTCTCTGCCGCCACTGTCATGGTGGTACTGCTTGAATTAGAGCTCGCCGGCCGGGTCGAAACCCTGCCGGGTAACCGGGTCGCGCTGCTTCCAGACTGACCACTCCCACGCCGAGGCCGCCCACCGGATCCCCAGCGATATAGCCCCCTTAGTGAGTTAGAATGACCGACGTCGTCGTCGTAGAATCGCCCTCCAAGGCAAAAACCATCAGCAAATACCTGGACGGGAACTTCACCGTCCTGGCCAGCTTCGGGCATGTGCGCGATTTGCCGCCGAAGGATGGTTCAGTGCGCCCGGACCAGGATTTCGCCATGGACTGGGAATCCGACGAGCGCGGCAACCGCCAGGTCACGGCCATCGCCAAGGCGCTGAAGGGTGCCAAGACGCTGTATCTGGCCACCGATCCGGATCGCGAGGGGGAAGCGATCTCCTGGCATATCCGCGACATGCTGGACGAAAAACATGCGCTGAAGGGCGTGA
>CAINEA010000292.1 GCA_903847525.1 uncultured Acetobacteraceae bacterium
CCGTATGAGTCGCAGGCCGAGCAGCAGGGCATCGGCACCCGCGCCACCGCGCTCGACTATTCCAAATCGAAGGCCGTCGGCGCCGAGCTCGGCCTCGTCGGGGTCAACCGCGAATACCTCGCGAAACAGCGCGAAGCGGTGAAGCGCCTAGTCTGGTCCTACCTCGCCATCCAGGACAGCCTGAACGTTTCCAAAGAAGCCCTGGCCCAGGCCATCGCCGCCTATACCGGCCTGCCGGAACCGGTCGCGATCAACGTTGCCAAGGTAACCACCCTCGGCCAGTTCCTCACCCTCGAACAGATGCAGCGCCAGGCCGCCGAGTTCAGCCGCCTCGGCGTGCTGACCAAGGATGTCAGCTCGGATCTCGGCCCGTATTTCGAAAGTGCCTTGGTCGCCGAGGTCATGAAGGGGTGAATGGGGAGGGGATCTCCGCCCGCCTGATCGCCCTGCTGCAAGGTCTGGCTCTGCCGGTGGCGCTGGTCGCGCTGTGGGAGGCGATGGGAAGGGCGGACATGCTGCCCGCCGGCATCCTGCCCGCCCCGTCGGCGATCCTGGCGACCTGGCGAGAATGGGCGTTCGGCAGCGGCGGCTTCGGCCTGAACCCGTATTCCGGCACCTGGCTGGACACGGTGCTGTTCTCCGCCCGCCGCGTCGCCCAGGGCTTCCTCGTCGCGGTCGCCGTCGGCGTGCCCATGGGCATCCTGATCGGCTGGAGCCGGCTGGCCGCGCGCGGCATCGATCCGCTGATCCAGGGCCTTCGCCCGATCCCCATCACCGCCTGGCTGCCGTTTTCCATCGCCCTGTTCGGCATCCGCGACATGGGCGCGATCTTCCTGATCGGCCTCGGCGCGTTCTACCCGATCGTCGTCAATTCCACCCACGGCGCGCGCGACGTCGGCCGCAACCTGGTCCGCGCCGCACAGATGATGGGCGCCAGCCAGCGTGACCTGGTCATTCGCGTCGTGCTCCCCAACGCCCTGCCCTCCATCTTCACCGGCATGCGCATCGGCCTCGGCGTCGCCTGGACCGCGGTGATCGTCGCCGAGATCGTCGCGGTCAAGTCCGGCCTCGGCTACGTGCTGTGGGACGCCTACTATGTCGGCCGCATGGACGTGGTGCTGGCCGACATGGTCTCCATCGGCCTCGCCGGCTTCCTCTCGGACCGCCTGATGCTGCTGGTCGCCCATCGCGTGCTGCACTGGCAGGTCCTCTCCAGATGAACGACCCCCAGAATGCCGTCGAGATGCGCGGCATCGAGAAAACCTACCCCGGCCGCAACCCGGTCACCGCGCTCACCGGCGTGAACCTTACCGTCGCCGACGGCGAGTTCGTCGCCCTGCTCGGCCCCAGCGGCTGCGGCAAATCCACGCTGTTGAACATCGTCGCTGGCTTCGAGCAGCCCACCGGAGGCGAACTCCGCATCCACGGCGCCCCGCCGCGCCCACCCGGTCCTGACCGGGCCGTCGTGTTCCAGGAACCGGCCCTGTTTCCCTGGCTGACGATCGAGAAGAACGTCACCTTCGGCCCCCGCGTACAGAAAAAGCCCCGCGCTGAATTCGAACAGGAAGCCCGGCGCTTCATCGACCTCGTCGGCCTCACCGGTTTCGAAAACCACTACCCCGACCAGCTTTCCGGCGGGATGAAGCAACGCGTCGGCATTGCCCGCTGCCTGCTGATGCAGCCAAAACTGTTCCTGATGGACGAACCGTTCGGCGCGCTCGATGCCCAGACCAGGCTGCAGATGCAGGAACTGCTGCTGCATGTCTGGGACACGTTGAAACGCACCGTGATCTTCATCACCCACGACATCGACGAGGCGATCTTCCTCGCCGACACCGTCTACGTCATGAGCGCCCGCCCCGGCCGCATCCGCTCGCGCAATCCGGTCAACCTGCCGCGCCCGCG
>CAINEA010000293.1 GCA_903847525.1 uncultured Acetobacteraceae bacterium
CATCCTGTTGGAGTTGAATGCGGCGGGAGACGGCAATTGGCAGTTTAGGCCGGTTGTTGAGCCGGGCCCGGCCAGCCCGTCAAAACCACTGGCGACGCCAGCAGTCAAGACCAATCCTCCGACAATTCATATCGGCAAGATAGAGATCGCCGACGGCCAGATCGCCTATCGCAACCCAAGGATGGCCACTCCCCAGGCTGTCTTGATCAAATCCCTGACGCTGGCCAGCGGCACGGACGATGAGCTGGTCCTTTTGTCGATGGCGGCCAGTGCCGATGCCGTCCCGTTTACCCTGGACGGCCAGATCGGCCCCTATGGCGCCCTGTTCGGCGGTGCGGGCCAGCCGGTCAAGCTGGATTTCCGGCTTGCCGCAGCCGGGGCCAAGCTATCGCTGGCCGGCGTGCTCGCCGATCCGGTCCGGCTGTCCGGCACGGATATCCGCGTCAATGCGGACATCCCTGATCTTGCCGTTCTCCCCGGCCTTGCTCACGCCGGTCTGCCGCCGCTGAAGGGGATCGCCGCCCAGACCCGGCTCACGGATCTGCCCGGAAAGCCTGGCCTTCTCACCGGGTTTGTCCTCCACGACCTGAAGCTTGCCTCGTCGCAGGTGCAACTCGATGGAGAGATCGCGGTCACACGCGGATCGCCTCCGCTGTTGCAGGGCTCGCTGCACATGGCCCGTCTCGACATCAGCGCCCTTCGACCCGCCCATTTCGCGGCCGACGTGGCGGCACCCAACCCGACGGTCGCCGGTGCCCCGGCCACTCCGTCGCCATCCAGGCCCTCTCCCAAGCGCCTCATTCCGGATCAGGAACTGCCGCTCGACTTCCTGCACGCGGTCGATGCCGATCTGACGGTTGCGATCGACGAACTGATCCAGGACCGTCTCACCTTGCGCGATCTTGCCGGGAAGATCGCCCTGCACAAGGCCACGCTGCATTTGGCTCCCCTCACCGCCACGATCCCTGGCGGGCCGGTTAAGCTCAGCCTCTCCGTCGATGCTGCCCAACCAACCGTGCCGGTCGCCCTCATTGTCTCTGCGCCGTCGCTCGCGCTGGGTCCTCTGCTCGCTGCTTTTGCCCTGCCGGCCTATGCCCAGGGGAACCTGCGGGTGGATGCCGACCTGCATGGCACAGGCCGTTCGCCGCATCAGATTGCCGCCACCCTCGACGGCAGCATCGGGCTGTCGATGGAAAACGCGCAGATCGACAGCCGGGTGCTGGGTGACGCCCTGAAGGGCCTCGATCTGTTGAAGAACGGCCAATCCGGCTTTACTGCGCTGCGCTGCATGGCCGCGCGGATGGATGCGCGCAATGGCGTCGGAACCCTGCGCGCGCTGCTGCTGGACACCGTCCCCGCGCGCCTGTCCGGCAGCGGAGGCTTGAACCTGGGGGAAGAAACCCTGGATGTCCGCCTGCAGACGACGATTCGTATGGGCCCCACCGGCATTTCGGCCCCGCTCGACATCCGCGGCACGTTCTTGTCTCCGCAGGTGAAGGTGGATACCGCCATGCCGGCGTCCGGTGGTATACAGGGTGCCGGGGCAAACGCGCCGTTCGGCATCGTCATCGGCAAGCTGGGCCTCGACCAGCTGCTTTCCGGCGGCACGGGCAATTCCTGCGCGCACGAGCTTGCCATTGCCCGCGGCGAGACGCCCCCGCCGGAGCCGGCCGCCCAGCCTTCTGCACAGCAACCTGGCTCGGCTCCATTCCAATTGGTTCCGTCTCAGCCAGGCGTTAAACCGCCCAAACCCGCCGACCTGCTGCGCCAATTGCTGCGCTGATTTCCAACCTGACCATGAGGCCGCATTGAAACGATTCTGGGACACCGCTTCCGTGGAGGCCGTCGCCGACGGCTATGCCGTTCTGCTGGACGGCAAACCTATGCACCTGCCCGGCGGCAGTGTGCTGCGCGTGCGCTCCGCCTGTCTGGCGGAGGCCATCGCTACCGAATGGCAGATCGCCGGCGGAGCCAAGGGCGGTGAGATGAGCTTCGCCGACACGCCGCTGACGCGCATCGCCGGCACCGCCGAGGAACGCATCGCCCCCGATCCGGTCGCCACCATCGATGCTCTCGCCGCCTATGCCGAAAGTGACCTGCTGTATTACCGCGCCGAATCCCCCGAAGCCCTGATCCAGCGCCAGGCCCGCAACTGGCAGCCCTGGCTGGACTGGGCCGCACTCACCTTCGATGCGCCGCTCAAAACCACGACAGGCATCGCCTTCGTCCGGCAGGATCCCAGCAGCCTGCGCGCGCTGCGTCACGCCCTGACCCGCTACGACGCCGTCACGCTCGCGGCCTTGGGGATCGCAATTCCGCTGCTCGGCAGCCTGATCCTCGGTCTCGCTATGGCCGAGAACCAACTCGATGCGAAAAGCGCCTATGAATTGGGCGCCTTGGACGAACTCTTCCAGGTCGAATTCTGGGGCGAGGACGCCGAGGCCGCTGCCCGCCGCACGGCGATCACGGCCGATATCGTCGTCGCCGGCCGACTGATGGAACTTGTCCGTTAGGCCGGGGGCTCCTGATCCTCGTGGTGGATCATCCGGCCTGGGCCGGATCAGTGACAAGGTGAAAGTGGATGGGTCGGATGGCTTGGCGATGGACGCGGCGGCTCGGCGGAACATTGGCGATTGTGGCCATCACGTTGCTGGTTGGCCGGGCGGTGCAGAGCCAGCGCGGTCCGGCGCTGCAGCCCTGGCACATTTTCGTTCCGGCTGACCTGCATGCCGATGAACTCGACCAGCTGGACTGGAACGGTTACCTCGCGGCCGAAGCCCGGGTGTTTGCTTCGGTGCGATCCGAGGTCACGGACCGGCTGGAGGAACAGGATCGCACTCCGGACGATCGCTATTTCGAGGGCAGCCCGGTCTATCCGGGCCGGTTCGCCCAGGACTGGAACCAGTCCTATGTGCTGGAGCCTGCCGGGCCGCCCGCCGGGGCCGTGGTGCTGCTGCATGGGCTGACCGATTCGCCCTATAGCCTGCGCCACGTCGCGCGGCGCTACCGTGATCGTGGCTGGGTGGCGATCGGCCTGCGCACGCCGGCGCATGGCACGGTGCCGGCGGCGTTGACCGACACGGCCTGGGAGGACTGGCTGGCGGCGACGCGCCTCGCGATCCGCGAGGCACGGCGGCGGGTCGGTCCCAATGCGCCCCTGCATCTCGTGGGATTTTCCGCCGGCGGTGCGTTTGCGCTGAAGTATGCGATGGACGCGATCGATGACCCCCACCTGACGCGGCCGGACCGGCTCATTCTGATCTCGCCGATGATCGGCATCAACGCCTTCGCCCGCTTCGCCGGGCTGGCGGCACTGCCGGCCTTGCTGCCGGCCTTCGCCAAGGCGGCGTGGCTGGGCGTGGTGCCGGAGTTTAATCCGTTCAAATACAACTCGTTTCCAGTGAACGCCGCACGCCAGGCCCATCGCCTGACCGTGGCGTTGCAGGACCAGGTGCAGCGCCTGTCGAGGGACGACAGGCTCAAGGGGCTGGCCCCGGTGCAGACGTTCCAGTCGACGATGGATTTCACCGTCAGCAGTCGCGCGGTGGTTACCGGGCTCTACGCGCAACTGCCGGCCAATGGCAGCGAACTGGTGCTGTTCGACCTTAACCGCAACACCAAGTTCGGACCATTGCTGCGCGGTATATTCGCTGCGGCGCCCGAGCGTATGGTCCCCGATGCACCACGCCCCTGGCGCCTGACGGTGATCACGAATTCGGCCGATGATGCCGAAGTGAAGGAACGGACGGTCCCGGCGGGAGAAACGACGGAGCAGGTGAGGGGCCTCGGTATCGCCTATCCGCGTGATATCTATTCGCTGTCGCATGTCGCGCTGCCTTTCCCGCCGAGCGACGCGCTGTATGGCTCCCAGCCCGATCCGTCGGAGGATTTCGGCGTCAATCTCGGCACGATCGCGGCGCGCGGTGAGGTTGGCGTGCTGGTGATCAGCCTGGACTCGCTGGCGCGGATTTCCTGGAATCCCTTCTTTCCCTATATGATTGGGCGGATAGACGAAGGGATTGCCAGATAGGCGTTCAGCGCGGTGCGGCGTTGGCCTGCGTATCCACCGGTTCCCGAATACGAAACCACGCGACGTACATGGCCGGCAAGAAGATCAGTGTCAGCACGGTTGCGACCATCAGTCCGCCCATGATTGCGTAGGCCATGGGCCCCCAGAAGATGGTGATGGCGACGGGGATCATGCCGAGGACGGTGGAGACGGCGGTGAGCATGATCGGTCGGAAGCGCGAGATCGCGGCTTCCACCACTGCGTCCCAGGGGGCCATGCCCTGGCTTCGCTCGGTTTCCACCTGGTCGATCAGGATGACCGCGTTGCGCGCGATCATGCCGATCAGCGCCAGGATGCCGAGGATGGCGACGAAGCCGAGCGGCTGGCGGAATGCCAGCAGGGCGCCGACCACGCCGATCAGGCCCATCGGCACCACGCTCAGCACCAGGAACAGCCGATTGAAGCTTTGCAGTTGCACCATCAGGAAGGTCAGCGCAGCCAGGCTTGGTCCTGGTCGATCCGCAGGCGCATCATGCGCGCCGGCTCGATCCTGTCGAAATTGACCCGCCTGGCCTGTGGATCCTCCGTCGCCACCCCGGCCAGGCGCATGGCGATGTCGCGGACCTCCGCGGTGTCGGGGCCGCTGACCCCGTACTGCACCGGCCAGCCCACCGGCGGCCCGAGGCCGAGCGGCGAGACGCGACCCACCACGCCCGGGGAACTGTTCCGCCAGCAACTTTTCGAGCTTCACCTCCAGTCGCTGGCGCGCCGCGACGTCCTTGGCGATCAGCACCGTCTGGGCGAAGAAATCGTTGGGCAGTTCCACCGGCAACGGCAGATAGAAGCGGATCGCGCCGCGCCCGGCATAGGTGCTCCAATGGTCGACGTCGGGGTCCTGCGCCAGCAGCGTGTCCAGCTTGGCGGCGGCGGTTTCGGTCGCGTAGATCGATGCGTTCTGCGGTAGCCGCAGAACGACCAGCAGGTCCGGCCGGTCCCACGGCGGAAAGAATTGGCGCTGGATCAGCGGCAGGCTCCACGCGAAGCAACAACGCTGCGAACCGGACGGGGCTCCGCAACATCCGTCTTGGAGGCCGGCTTGCAGTCAAAGAGGACAAAGGAAAGGACGGAGGCTAGCCCAAGAATCCGCCGCACGGGTTTGTTTTGTTCCATGGAGTTGCCTTTTCCGCCACCGCCGGGCGGCCCGCTCATTTCGGTTCGGTTCCCGCCACGACGGCCGACTTAGTTGCAAAATCCGCGATCAGCCTAAGCAGCGCCGGATGGCTCCGGATCATGGTCTCGCCTGCGGCGACCAGTGCATCCACGTCCGCGTCGGGAAGGGTCAGGCTGGTGGGCAGCGACTGTAGCCTTTGCCTTAGGGCTTCATTTGGAATTCCGGCGAGCGAGATCTGGAGCAGTTCGCCCTGCACGTCCTTGCAATCATGGCCGTCCAGAACCTTGCCCTGTTCGCACCGCAGGTGCTGCAGCTTGTCGGTCAGGGTCTTTACCTGCTGGTCCACCAGAAGCAGCGTTTCGAAGCTGTAGGCGTCGATCTGGGTGCCGGATACCGCCGAAAAAATCTGGCCGAGGCCGGATACCACCCGCCGCTGACCCATCGTGGGATCCCGGGTCGCCTGGCCGTCGACACTGATCACGATCACCCGGCGCGTGGTCCGGGCCAGGCGGCGAAGCTCCGTGTCGTCCTTGTCGAGCAGAACCAGCGCGTTCGACAGCGAGCGCAGCGCCAGATTATCGGCAATGCCGCCGTCCATCAGGTGCACGTAGCTTGTGCGTTCCGGATCCATCTGGCGTTCCGCATTGGCGGCCAGCACCGAAGCGCGGGACCGTTCGCCCGCATTGTCCCGCCAATCCACCGGCGGCGCGCCGGGTGGACGGGATGGCACGCAGCCCTCCCGGTGGCTGGCCAGAGTGATGGGGGTGAAAAGCACGGGGAATGCGGCGGAAGCGGCAACGGCGCGCGAGACCGGGAAGCTCGACAGATCCGAACAGAGCAGGTCGAAATTGGTCTGGTTGAACGCGAACGCGGTGCCGCCGGCGAGATCGGTCGCGTTGACCGAAATCATCGGCAGGCCCCGCTTCGCCAGATCGGCATAGGTAGCGCCGTGGAACATCAACCGGTCATAGACGGCCGCCATCGCGTCGTTGGTGCCGAACAGCGGGTTGATCAGCCATTCCCAGTTCCAGGGCAGCAGATAGATGCCGAATACGAAGGCATTGACGTCCCGCTTCAGGAAATCCTCGTCGAAGGTCTTGAAGCTGGCGTCCCGATAAAGCCCGTAATGCATCGCCGGGAAGCTGCCGCCGGATACCGCGGCGATGTAGTCCACCTCATCCAACAGCGATCGTGGCCGGCCATTTTCCATCACCTCCATCGACCGCAGGCCCTTCAGCGCGCCGTAGGCAAAGGCCGCCGAGCGCTTGCCGCCGCCGGAGAACGCCAACGTTAGCAGAACCTCGCCGCGGGGGGCTTTTAGCATGTCCATCAGCGCATAACCGGGGGTGTAGGCCGGAGCGCCCGCGCCGTCTGTCGGCAAGGGCTGGTTCATCACCACCTGCGACGTTTGGCAGGCCGCCAGGCCCAGCAGGACCAGCACCAGGGCGGCGCGCAGTAACGTCACGTTCAGCCTCCGACGAAATCGCGGTTAAATGCTTGCGGGCCGCCAATTTATGCTGCACTGCAATGCGAATGGGATCAACCCGCCAATCCGTGAAGAATTTCGTACGGATCGCGATTGAACGCCAGAATGAATGTCAGGAGCCAGGATGTCGTCTTCCAAGACAGCGCGCAGGAATGCCCCCGAGGGGCAGCGTGAAACCGTTCTGATCGATCTCGCCCTCCAGGGCGGCGGCTCGCACGGGGCATTCACCTGGGGCGTGATGGACCGGCTGCTGGAGGAGCCGTGGTTGCAGATCGACGGCATATCCGGCACCTCCGCCGGGGCGATGAATGCCGCGGTGCTGGTGGATGGCTACGCCGCTGATGGTGCCGAGGGTGCCCGCGCCGCGCTGGAAAACTTCTGGCGTGAAGTCTCCCGCGCGGCGGCGATGAGCCCGTTCAAGCGCGGCCCGCTGGACGTGCTGCTCGGGCGTTGGTCGCTGGATCATTCACCGGTCTATGTCGGCCTGGATCTGCTGTCGCGCGTGTTCTCGCCCTATGATCTGAACCCGAGCGGCACCAATCCACTGACCCCCATTCTGGCGAAATGCGTCGATTTTGAACGGCTGACGCGGGCGCCGATCAAGCTGTTCATCACTGCGACCAACGTGCATACCGGCAAGGGACGGGTGTTTCGTAACGCCGAGATCACGCCGGACGTGCTGATGGCCTCGGCCTGCCTGCCGACGATGTTTCAGGCGGTGGAGATCGACGGCGAAAGCTATTGGGATGGCGGCTATTCCGGCAATCCCTCGATGGGCCCGCTGATACGCGAATGCGTGTCGCAGGACACGATCCTGGTGCAGATCAACCCGATCGAGCGTAGCGAAACCCCACGCAGCGCCCGCGACATCCTCAACCGGCTCAACGAGGTGGCGTTCAACGCGGTGCTTCTGAAGGAGCTGCGCCTGATGGCCCTGTTGCGGCAATTGCCGGATTCCGAATCGCCGGAAATCCAGATGCTGGCCAAGATGCGCATCCACCGCATTGCCAGCGATCTGCTGGCCGGGCTCGGTTCGTCCTCGAAGGTCAACGCCGAATGGGAATTCCTCACCCTGCTGCGCGACGAGGGGCGCCGGTCAGCCGATGCGTTCCTGACCGCGCACGGCGCGGATCTGGGTGTGCGGTCCTCGTTCGATCTCGAGCCGCTGCTGAACGGTTTGTAACCGATGGGGCTGCTCGGCATTTTCCTTGGGCTGGCATTGCTGCTCGGCATGTCGTTCCGGGGATGGAGCGTGCTGCTGCTCGCCCCCGCCGCGGCCCTGATCGGCGCGGCGTTTTCCGGCGAGCCGCTGCTCGCGCATCTGACCCAGACATTCATGGATGGGGCGGCGCGGTTTGTCGCGCAGTTCTTTCCGATCTTCCTGCTGGGTGCGGTGTTCGGCAAGCTGATGGAAGACAGCGGATCGGTGAGTGCCATCGCCGATTACATGACGAAGCGGCTTGGCGAGCAGCGGGCCATCCTGGCGATCGTGCTGGCCGGCGCGTTCGTGACCTATGGCGGCGTCAGCCTGATGGTCGCGTTCTTCGTCATCGTGCCGATGGCACAGGCGTTGTTCCGCGTCGCCGCCATTCCGCTGCGGTTGATGCCGGCGACGATCGCGCTCGGGACCTCCACCTTCACCATGACCGCGCTGCCCGGCACGCCGGCGGTGCAGAACACCATCCCGATGCCGTTCTTCGGCACGACGCCGTTCGCCGCCCCCGGCCTTGGCGTGCTGGCCTCCGCCATCATGCTCGCCTTCGGCCTGTGGTGGCTGACCCGTGCCGCAGCGCGCGCCCGCGCCAAGGGGGAGGGCTACAGCGCCACCGTCGCGGCGACGATGGACAATGAATTCCTGCGCGAGCGGGCCAGCACCGCCGCCGCGTTCGATCCGGCCGAGGTTACCCACGCCACCCGCCCTGCAACGCCGCCGCCAATCCTGCTGGCCGCCTTGCCGTTGCTCGTGGTCGTGTTCATCAATCTTACCATGTCGCTGCTGGTGTTGCCGCGGCTCGATTTTTCCTTCCTCGGCGAGGAACGCTGGGGGGGAACCTCGATCTCGGCGGTGGCCGGTGTATGGGCGGTGGTTCTTGCATTGACCGCCGCGACGATCGTCACGATCGCGATCAACTGGGGCCGTCTGCCCACCTTGCGTCAGACGATGGACGCCGGCGCCAACGCCTCTGTGCTGCCGATTGTCAGCGTCGCCTGCCTCGTCGGGTTCGGCAGCGTCGTCGCCGCCTTGCCGGCGTTCGCGATGGTGCGCGAGTGGGTGCTGTCGGTCGAAGGCGGACCGCTGGTGTCTCTGGCCTTCGCCACCAACGTGCTGGCGGCGCTGACCGGATCGGCGTCCGGTGGCCTGACCATCGCCCTGGATGCGCTGGGCTCAACCTATATGAAGCTGGCTGTTGCGGCGGGCATCGATCCGGCGCTGATGCACCGCGTCGCGGTCATCGGATCGGGCACGCTGGACAGCCTGCCGCATAACGGCGCGGTGGTTACCCTGCTCGCGGTGTGTGGCTGCACGCACAAGGAAAGCTATTTCGACATGGTGATGTCGGGGATCGTCGGCCCGATCCTTGCCCTGATCGCCGTCATCGCCATCGGCGGGGTGTTCGGATCGTTCTGATGCATGGCGGCCGCCAGGGCGGCGTGACAGATTGCGTGCATCGACATTTGCAAGCGGTGAGGGCCCCCCACGATGGACGACAGGACAGAGCCGACCGTACCTGCGATACGCCGCGCCGGTGATCTTGGGGTGCGCGTGCCGCTCGGCATCTGCACCGCCATCCTGGTGGTTACCGCACTGTATTTCGCCGGCGGCGTGTTCGCACCGTTGGCCTTCGCCTTGTTCATCATCGCCATCGTCTGGCCGTTGCAGGCAATGTTGCAGGCGCGGCTGCCGAAGCTGCTGGCATTGGCGGCGAGCATGCTCGCAACCATCGTGGTGCTGGCGGCCTTCCTGTGGACGGTATCCTGGGGGTTCAGCCGGGTAGGCCGATACATCGTCGCGGATGCCGCTCGTGTTCAGGTGCTCTACACCGACATCGCGATCTGGCTGGAGGGTCACGGGGTCGAAATTGCCGGACTCTGGGCGGAGCATTTCAATGTCGGCTGGCTGCTGCGCGGCTTCCAGCAACTGACCAGCCGGGTCAACGGCACGCTGAGCTTTACCGTCGTCGTGCTGATCTACGTCATTCTCGGCCTGCTGGAAGTGGATGTGATCGCCGCCAAGTTGCGCGGCATGCGCAACGGCGATGCCGCGCAGGTCTTGCTGACCGGAAGCAAGCGTACTGCGGCCAAGTTCAGGCGCTACATGCTGGTGCGCAGTCTGATGAGCGTGATGACCGGATTGGTCGTCTGGGGTTTCATCTCCCTGCTGGGATTGCCGCTGGCGCAGGAATGGGGCGTGATCGCCTTCGCGCTGAACTATATTCCGTTCATCGGCCCGCTGGTCGCCACCGTGCTGCCCACAGTTTTCGCCGCGGTCCAGTTCGGCACCTGGCAGATGGCGCTGCTGGTCTTCGGTAGCCTCAACATCATCCAGTTTCTGATCGGCAGCTACCTGGAGCCGCGGATCGCCGGCAGCGTCCTGTCCATGTCGCCGTTCCTGGTGCTGTTCGCGGTGTTCTTCTGGACTTTCCTCTGGGGCATCGCCGGCGCGTTCATCGGCGTGCCGATCGTGATCGCGATGCTGACACTTTGCGAGCAGCATCCGTCCAGCCGTTGGGTGGCGGAATTGCTTGGCGCACCGAAGAGCGCCGGCTGATGCCACCCATCATCGATCGCCCGGTCCTGGATCCCCCGATTCTGGACCCACGTGACGGCGATATCGAGGACGACGCCTCCAGCACCAAGCGCCGCTCGATGCTGTCGCTCGCCGGCACCTTGCTGGCGGAGATCAGCCTGCCGAAGCTTGTGCTGACCTGGATGCTGCTGATCGGCTTTCCGTTCCTGCTGCTCGGTGCGGCTCCACTGCTGGTGTCGATGTGGATCGCCTCGGTGACGTCCAAGGCGGGGTCGGTGCTGACGGAGTTCTGGCCGGCCCTGCTGCTCGGCCCGCTGGTGGCGCTGGGCTGGATCGGCGGCCGGCGCCTGCTGCGGCTGGCCGAGAGCAGCTTTTGGTCGCTGAACGCGTTGGCCGTCCAACCCGCCTACAGCATGTTCCGCGAGGGTCTGCGCCATTTGGCCGACCGGCTGCTGCCGGACATCGGCGAGGCGGGTCGTGCCAGGATGCGCGCCGGCACCGCCGCCGCCGCCGGCATCGCGATCTTCGCCCTTGGCCTCGGCGTCATCGCGCTGGCCTGGCCGGCCACGCGCTGGACCGGCAGTCTCGCGGACCTGTCGGCGCCGCTACGGTTGCTGCCTTTCGTGGTGGCGAACAGCATCGTCCTGGTCTTCGCGTATTTTTCCGTGTTTGCCCTGGTCTGGGGCCTTGCCGACACGACGATGGCCCAGCCGCGCGACCTGAAAACCTTTGCAAACCCTTCGACGGCAGGGCGGCGCTGGCGTGTTGCGCATCTGTCCGACATTCACACTGTGGGCGAACCGTACGGCTTTCGTGTCGAGAGCGGACGGTCCGGCGCGTGCGGCAACGGCCGCTTCCGTCAGGCGCTGGTGCGGCTGGAGGAAATTCATGCCGTGCAGAAGCTGGATGTGATCCTGATCACCGGCGACCTGACCGATGCCGGCCGTTCCGCCGAATGGGCGGAGTTCTTTGGCGCCCTTGCGACCCATCCGACGCTGGCCGGCCTGGTCGTTGCCCTGCCGGGAAATCACGATGTCAATGTGGTGGACCGGGCCAGCCCGGCGCGGCTGGAACTGCCGGGCAGCCCGATGAAGCGACTACGCCAGATGCGCACGCTGTCCGCGCTGGAAGCGTTGCAGGGCTCGCGCCTGCGGATTGTGGATGCCCAGGCGGGCCGGCTCGGCGTCACCCTGTCCGAGGCACTTCGCCCGCACGCTGCCGACATGGCCGCCTTTGCCGATACCGGATCGTCTGCGCTGTCCCGGTCCCTCACGGGGTTGTGGGAGCGGGTTTTTCCGCTGGTGCTTCCACCGGAAACCGATGCTGGGCTGGGCATTCTCGCCTTGAACTCCAACGCCGAGACGCATTTCTCCTTTACCAATGCGCTGGGCCTCGTATCGGCGGATCAGGCCCGCGCGCTGCGCATCGCCACCGAACAATACCCGCATGCCAGCTGGATCATCGCGCTGCATCATCACGTCATCGAGTACCCCCAGCCCGCGCATGCGCTTTCCGAACGTATCGGCACGGCCCTGGTCAACGGCAGCTGGTTCATCCGCGGCCTGCAACGCCTGGCGGGGCGCGCGATCCTGATGCACGGCCATCGGCATGTGGACTGGATCGGCCAATGCGGTGGGCTGCCGATCCTGTCCGCGCCATCCCCGGTGATGGACGCGGCGGATTGCGCGGAAACCTATTTTTATGTTCACACGATGACCATCGGGCCGGACTCACGGCTGTCGCTGCTCGAACCGGAGCGGGTCGCGGTGGCGGGCAACCCGGCAGCACGGACCCCGGTAATGGCCTGATCCCGCTGTCCTATGCTCGGGCCGCCACCAAGCCTCCGATGGTGACCAGGGCAGCGGCGGCCAGCAGGGTTGGCGTGAGGGGCGCATAGCCCGCAACGCACAGCAGCATCGTGGAAGCGATCGGGGTGGCGTAGGCGAGGGTCCCGAGCAGCCTTGGGTCGCCATGTTTCATGCCGATGTCCCATAGGAAGAAAGCAGCGCCGACCGGCCCGATTCCCATGAGGGTGACGGCCAGGAGCGTTGCGGCGTCGGGGACGATTGTGGTTTCGAATATCAGGTGCGCGATGGCGGCAAGGATTGCAGTCGCGGCGCAGAACCCGGCGACGGTCGCGGTCGGCACGCCGGGGAAGCGCCGCGACAGCACCGAATAGAGCGCCCACACGGCACCGGCGCTGGCGGCGAAGGCGTAGCCAAGCAAGGCAGGGCCTTCCGCCCCGAAGCGGACGGACCGGCCGAGCACCAGGGTGCAGCCGGCGACGCCGAGCAACATGCCGAGCACATGCAGCCGGTTCAGTCGCATTCCCAGCAGCAACGCCGAGAACAGCACGATCAGCAGCGGCCACGTATAGTTCAGCAGGTTGGCCTCAGCGACCGGAGCGAGCCCGAGGGCGGCGAAATAGAGCGCGTGGTAGCCGAACAGCCCGC
This sequence comes from uncultured Acetobacteraceae bacterium, assembly GCA_903847525.1. GTDB lineage: Bacteria > Pseudomonadota > Alphaproteobacteria > Acetobacterales > Acetobacteraceae > PALSA-911. The sequence goes on from CAINEA010000293.1 coordinate 12,868, forward strand.
CAACGCCGTGCAGCCAGGCCAGTGGCGGTTGGCGCAAGGCGCCCAGTTCGCCGCGTATGCCGATGAACGACAATCCCAGCGCGGCCGAGACCGAAAAGCTGAGCGCGGTGATTTCCAGCGGCGGCACGGCCCCCGCCAAGCGCGTCAGCAGTGCGAGCGAGGACCAGATAAGGATCGCGCCAGCGCCGGCCAAGGTGGCGAGGCGGGGTGAGATAGGAACGTCCCGCCCAATCATCTCAGTGCCAGGACATTTCAGTACATATGCTGACCGCCGTTGATCGAGACGGTGGACCCGGTGATGAAATCGGCCTCGTCGCTGGTCAGGAACACCACGCCCCGGGCGATATCCGCGGCGGTACCGAGACGGCCACGGGGGATGCGGGCGATGATTTTCTCCAGCACCTCGGCCGGCACCGCGCGCACCATGTCGGTATCCACATAGCCGGGGGCGATGGCGTTCACGGTGATCCCGAAACGCGCGCCTTCCTGGGCCAGGGCCTTGGTGAAGCCGTGGATGCCCGATTTTGCGGCCGCGTAGTTCACCTGGCCGTACTGGCCGGCCTGGCCGTTGATGCTGCCGATATTCACCACGCGGCCGAATTTCTTCGAACGCATGTCCTCGAAGGTCAGTTTGCAGAGGTTGAAGCAGGACCCGAGATTGGTGTCGATCACCGCGTCCCACATATCGCGGGTCATCCGCGCCATTGTGGTGTCGCGGGTGATGCCGGCATTGTTGACCAGGATCTCGATCGGCCCGACGTCCTCATGGATTGTCCCGACCGCCTTCTCGCAGGCGACGAAATCGCCGGCGTCGAACTTCATCACCCGGATGCCGGTTTCTTCGTGGAACTGCTGCGCGGCATTGTCGTTGCCGGCATAGCTCGCTACCACGATGCGGCCATGGTGCTTCAACTGCTTGCTGATTTCCGCGCCAATGCCTCTCGTTCCGCCTGTAACCAGTGCGACCCGTGCCATTTGCAGACCTCCCTTTCACTTTATGCCGAACGTTCTTGTAGCACGATGGCAATGTTTGGCGAGGGCGCACATGCCCGTTCGCATTGAAATTGATGCCTTTTCTACGGACAAAGCCTTACTGGAGAGTATGAAAAAAGGGCCGCCGGTTTCCCGGCGGCCCTCTTTGATATCGTCCGCGCTACGGGCGGTTTAGCGCTCCAGCGTCATCGCCACGCCCATGCCGCCGCCGATGCACAGCGTCGCCAGCCCCTTCTTGGCGTTGCGCCGGTTCATCTCGTGCAGCAGCGTCACCAGCACCCGCGCGCCCGAGGCGCCGATCGGGTGGCCGATAGCGATGGCGCCGCCGTTCACGTTCACCTTCGAAGTATCCCAGCCCAGTTCCTTGTTCACCGCCAGCGCCTGGGCAGCGAAGGCTTCGTTCGCCTCGATAAGGTCCAGATCGTCCACCTTCCAGCCGGCACGGGCGAGCGCCTTGCGGCTGGCCGGGATCGGGCCGGTGCCCATCTGCGCCGGATCGACGCCTGCCGTGGCGAAAGAGGCGATGCGCGCCAGCGGCGTCAGGCCGCGCTTGGCGGCTTCTGCGCTGCTCATCAGGATCAGCGCGGCGCCGCCGTCATTGATCCCGCTGGCATTGCCGGCGGTCACGGTGCCGTCCTTGGTGAAGGCGGGACGCAGTTTCGCCATTGTCTCGGCGGAGCTGTCATGACGGATGTACTCGTCGTGCTCCACAATCGTGTCGCCCTTGCGGCCCTTCACGGTTACGGGGGCGATCTCACCGGCAAAGGTTCCTGCCTTCTGCGCGGCGGAGGCCTTCTGCTGCGACGCCAGGGCGAAGGCGTCCTGCTCGTCGCGGGTTATCTGATAGGCGCGTGCCACATTCTCGGCGGTGATGCCCATGTGATAGCCGTGGAACGTATCCCACAGCCCATCCTTCAGCATGGTGTCGATGAATTCCAGACCGCCCATCTTGGTACCGGAACGCAGATAGGCCGCGTGTTGGGACTGGCTCATGCTCTCCATCCCCCCGGCGGCCACTACCGCACTTTCGCCGGTGC
>CAINEA010000294.1 GCA_903847525.1 uncultured Acetobacteraceae bacterium
ATCTCCTGCTGGTCGCCGTCCTCGACATGTCCGCGCCGCTGACCCTGGTGATGATGGTGCTCGCCGGACTGACGCTCGGCGCCAGCCGCACCCCGCGCGACGTGATGGTGCGCGACGCCGCCCCGCCCGGCCAGATCGGCAAGGTGTTCGGCTTCATCAGCGCCGGCCTGCCGCTCGGCAGCGCCATCACCCCGGTGCCATTCGGCTTCCTGATCGACCGCGGTCACCCCGAACTTGTGCTGGTGCTGATCGCCGCCATCCTGATGCTCAGTCTGCTCTGCGGCGGCAGCGCCCGCACCGCGGCCACTCCCGCGGCGGTCGCGGCGGAATAGCAAGGCGGCTTTGTCGGACCGCGCCCGGCGTGCCATCTTGCGACCTTCAGCATCGGGAACCGCGATCATGACGCAAACCAGCGGCGCAACGGCACGTCTGTATCTGGAAGACCTCACCGTCGGCCAGCGATTCGTCACGGGCACCAAGACAGTGGACGAAGCCGAGCTGAAATCCTTCGCCACCACCTACGATCCGCAGCCCTTCCACCTCGATCATGAGGCGGCGAAATCCACGATGTTCGGCGGCCTCGCCGCCAGCGGCTGGCACACCGCGGCGATGACCATGCGCCTGATCGTCGACGGCGGCCCGCCCTTCGCCTGGGGCATCATCGGCGGCGGCGGCGAACTCTCCTGGCCGAAACCCACCCGCCCCGGCGACGTCCTGCAGGTGGAAACCGAAATCCTCGAGATCACCCCATCCCGCTCCCGCCCGGAACGCGGCACCGTCACCGTGCGCAACGACACACGCAACCAACACGGCGACATCGTGCAGAGCTTCGTCGTCAAGATCATCGTTCCGCGCCGTACGCCGGGTGCGTAGCCGCCCCCTGTTGCGGGTAGGCGCCTTCCATGGATGAAATCGCCTTTCATCGTGCGCTGTATCGCCCTGGCACGCTGATCGATGCCGGCGCCCATGACGGCGGTTTCACCCTGCCGCTCGCAGCCCTTCACGGCGCGCGGGTCATCGCCTTCGAGCCGCTGCCGCAGGCCTTCCTCCGCCTGCGCAAAGCCGTCCACGCCCAGTACGGCGAAACGCTGCCACCTCACATCATGCTTCACCAGGCGGCGCTGGGTGATCGGGCAGGGGAGATCGTGCTGGAAGTTCCGGTAGTCGGCGGCATCCCGCAGGAGCAATGGGCCTCGGTGGTAAAGGACTACGAAACCATCCGCGCTGCCGACCCGCGCATCGACGCGATCCAGCACATCACCGTCCCTGTGCGGCCGCTCGATTCACTCGCGCTCACCGACCTCACCGCCATGAAGATCGACGTCGAGGGCGCGGAAGAAGAGGTTCTGCGCGGCGCCCGGGAAACCCTCCTGCGCTGCCAACCGATCCTGTCCGTCGAGATCGAGGAACGCCACCGCCCCGGCAGCCTGCGCGCCGTGCCGGAGCTCCTGTCTGGCCTCGGTTATCGCGGCTTCTATGAATTCTGGGGGGAGTGGCGGCCTATCGAGCGTTTCGACCCCTACATCATGCAGCGTGCCTCGCCCTCGCCGGCCGAATTCAAGGCGTCGGATCCCTACGTCTTCTGCTTCTATTTCGTCCCCCATGCCCGTGTCGGTGAACTGGCCCAACTGGGCCACCTGCCGGGATAGCGTCCGCCTACCCACCCTTCGGCAAATTGTCGGCCGTATCGATCAGCGCCTGCGGCGAAATCTGAATAAGCCCCCGATACGGCCGGTTCAGGTCGATGATCAGGCATATCAAGGCCGCGATGGTGATTGCCATCAGGATATTCGCGCCCTGCCTTCGCGCGCCCGTTATGCCCTCGGTGTAGCCGGTGAACCCCATGGCCACCATCGCCGTCAGCACCAGCATGCCCATCACCGCGAACGGCACGTGGTTGCGCAAAGCGGTCAACCGCCGCTCGTGCACATTGTTTACCTCGTTCAACGACCCGACGAACCGATAGACCGGCAAGGATTGAGGCGACGCCTCCGTTGCCGCCATCGCCTGCCGCCATAGTTGCCCCTGCAACTCAATCGACCGGGCGATATCGCGCGCCATCTTGTCCGGATCGTACGGCCGTCCCAGCCCGATGCGGATCCGGGTATAGTCGCGCAGTTCTCCGAGGATGGGCGCCTGGGTTTCGCGTGGCAGCATCAGGGCGAAATTGGCGGTGGAGCCGATCGCGTTGGCTTCTTCCAACACGGCGGAGCGCCGGCTGTTGAAGCGATCCACGGCCATCGAAAAACTGAATGCGACCAGCAGCGCGAGCAATCCCAGCGCCGCCGCCGCCAGCGTACCCACGTCGCTGGGCGCGGCACCCCTGCGATAAGCGCGTAATCCTACCCGACAGCCCAACTCCGCCGCCCCGGCGATCAACAGGGCGCCGGCGGCGAGCGTCCAGGCAAGGGGAACGTACTGCAATAACTCGAATAACTCGACCATTCAAAATCCGATCGCCTCCATTTCCCGACCGCCCTGTGTTGCCCTAACCTAGACAAACGCGGACATGCCGGAGCCCGGACAGCATGATAGGTCCATGGGACAAATGGGCAATGAACGGAAAGCCCATCGCCTTCAGGAACGAGGAAGCCTACAGGAACCATTGCCGGCTAAGCCCCGCCAACACACACAAGCGCCAACACGCACGGGCGCAAATGAGGAACGATCCCGATGCAATCAGAAAGCAGATTTGCCAACCAGGTCGCGGTCATCACCGGCGGTGCCTCGGGCATCGGCCTCGCCATCGGCCGTCGGCTGCACGAGGAAGGTGCGAGCGTCGTTGCCGCCGACCTCAACCTCGAACGCCTGCAGCAGATCGAGGCCGAACTCGGGGACCGCTTCTTCGGCGTGCGCGCCGACGTCACCCAGGAAGCCGACATCGAAGCGATGATGGAAAGCGCCATGCGGCGTTTCGGTGCCGTCCACTGCGCCTTCAACGTCGCCGGCGCCTCTCGCCCCGGCTATATCGTCGATCTCGCCGAAGCCGACTGGGATTTCACCGTCGATCTCTGCCTGAAGGGCGTGTTCCTGGCCATGAAGCACGAGGCGCGGCAGATGATCGGCAATGGCGGCGGCGCCATCGTCAACGTCGCCTCGCTGAACGCCCATGTCCCGATGCACGCGGGTTCCGCCTACGCCGCCGCGAAGGCCGGCGTGGAGATGCTGACCAAGAACGGGGCTTTGGAATTCGCCGCCGACGGCATCCGTGTCAACGCGATCCTGCCGGGCCTGGTGCAGACGCCGCTGACCCGGCGGCATTTCGACAACCCGGACGCCCATGCCGCCTTCGTCGAGCGCATCCCCCTCGGCCGCGCCGCCCAGCCGGAGGAAATGGCCGGACCCGCCTTGTTCCTGGCCAGCGCAGACGCCAGCTACGTCTCCGGCGCCAGCCTGCTGGTCGACGGCGCCTGGGCGGTCAGCGGCTATCCGGACATGCGGCCGTTCCGTGGTCCTCGCGCCTGGAACGGCGGCTAGAGCGCTTTTGCGCAGAGTGAAAGCGCTCTAGCCATATTTTGGCGAGCAATTTCATCAACCTAAGATCGCTTCGCGATTCCGGTCAGGCTGATATTGCTCTAGGACGTGGCGCCGGGGCTTAGCGAACGGCCCAGACCTCGTCGACGCTGGCGCCACTGATGAGGTATGCCGCGATCTTGCTGAGCGACGAGACATAATCCGAATTGGCCATCAACTTTGTGGTGGCGGCGCTCATGGAATTGAGATCGGCATATTGGATCGACCAACGGATACGCCAGGGATTGCCTCCGACAGGAAGTTCAATCCGAACGTCCAGGTCGGCGACCTTCTTCATGATCGGAATGAATTCTTGTGCCACGCCCAGGGCGTCGGTCATCATGCCGTTCTTGACGCAGGCTGTACGATGAAAGTTGATCATAGCTCACTCCCACTCGCTTGATTTTGACGACGATTATCCTCGCGCCGCGGCAAGGACGAGACATTGACGTGGATCAACGATCAGGGCGCCTTCACGAAGGGTGAACGCGCTCTTGCAATGTTCCGGTGCGCAGTTTCAGACACCGATCACGATCATGCGAGAGCAAGCGCCCGGCAACCATCAGTCATCAAAGCCGACATACCGCACGAACCGATCGTTCGGCTCGCGGTCCGCCTTGACCGCATTGGCGGGAAAATCGTCGTTCGGATAGCCCAGCGCGATGCAGGTCATGATGACCTCGCCATCGGGGATGCCGGCCTCCTCGCGCACGATCTCCGAGCGCATGATCCCCTGGCCGTTCACCACCGTGCCCAGGCCGCGGTCCCAGGCGGCCAGGCAGATTCCGTAGGACAGCGCGCCGAGGTCGAAATGCACGGTGGCGCCCGGATCGAGTTCCCGGTCATAGGTCAGTACGATCGAGACCGGGGCATCGAACTGGCGGAACCCGCGCATCACCCAGTCCTGCCGCATCGCCTTGTCGTGACGCTCGATGTTCATCGCGGCGAACAGCTTGATCGCGACCGCCACCTGCCTGGCCCGGTGCACGCCCTCGTATTCCCCATGCGTGACGATGTCGCGATTGGCCTTGGCGCCCGCGAGCATGGTTTCGGTATTGCGCCGACGCACCCGTTCCAGCGGCTCTCCCGTCAGCACGTGCACATGCCAAGGCTGGGTGTTCATCGAGGACGGCGCGCCCTTGGCGACGGCGATGATCTCCTCGATCACCGCACGCGGCACCGGGTCGGCCTTGTAGCCCCGGACGCTGCGCCTTGTTTGAACCAATGTTTCGAAGTCCATGCCGTTCCCCTGATCGTCACATGATCGTTATCTGCTGGCGGATTGTGTCATCGGTCTAGGAATTGACCAAACCAATCGCGGCCCGTCTCTGTGGTGGATCGTTCACCAGGATCGGAGCATATTGCTGCTGGAGGCCGGATTGCCGCTTCACCTGACAAAATGCCGATCCTCGACCCACGCCGATCGGCATTTCCTGCCTCGACGGCGCAACGATGACCGCTAGCCAGGCGGATGCGCCGCCACGGTCCCGGGCGAAGCGGTTGCGGTTCGATCGCTACCTGCTGGATTTGGAGCGTGGCTGCCTTCTACTTGACGGTAACGAAATCGTCCTTCGACCAAAGACCTTTGCGGTCCTGCATTTCCTCGTCGAGAATTGCGCCCGCCTTATCTCGAAGGACGAAATCTTTGCCGCGGTGTGGCCGGATCTGACTGTCACGGACGACGCGCTGGTGCAGAGTGTCGGTGAGTTGCGCCGAGCGCTCGGAGACGACGGGCCACGTCTAATCAAGACCGTGCCACGGCGCGGCTATCGATTTGAGGCCGACGTGTCGGCCGCTGCCTCCGTCGATCCGCCCCACGTCGAAGCCGCTTCGGTTTCGCCCGTTCCCCCAGATTTGGCGCCACCGGCAGCGCCGGTCCCCGCCGTACGCCGGGGATCCATCTTCATCGGGGCCGGGCGAGCCCGCGCGCGCATCGGAGGATTTGCTGCGCTTGCGCTCATTGTCCTGCTCGGCGTTGGCCTGGCGGGGAGCGGCATCTGGATTGGGCGGAATTCCTCGAACGCACCCGGCCATGCCGACCGACTCACACCCCAGAGCGCGGAACTTGGCGCGGAACCGACGATCGCGGTGCTCCCGTTCCTGAACCAGAGCGACGATCCGGGCCGTGAGTATTTTGTGGACGGATTGACGCAGGACATCATCAGCGCACTCGGCCGGTTTTCCCGGCTGACCGTGATGTCGTGGAACTCCGTCCTGCCCTACAACGGCAAACCCGCAAGCCCAGGCCAGATCGCCCGCGATCTGGCGGTCCGCTATCAGGTCGAAGGCACAGTCCGCCGGGTCGGAGAGCGTGTGCGCGTGAGCGCGCAACTCGTCGATGCGGAGGGAAGAGTGCTGTGGTCAGCCCGCTTCGATGAAGCGATGGAGGACGTCTTTACCCTGCAAGACAAGATCACGACCCAGGTTGTCGGAGCCTTGGCCATCCGCGTGACACAGGCGGAACAGCGACGGGCGATCGCCAAGCCGACTGGCAGCCCAACTGGCAGTCTCGAGGCCTATGATTACGTTCTGCGCGCCAGGCCGGCCTTGCAGCGCCCGACGCGCGCCAACAATGTGGAGGCGCGGGCATTGCTGCGCCATGCCGTTCAACTCGATCCGAACTACGCGGCCGCCTATGCCGCGCTTGCCGAAACCTATCATATCGCGGTGTCGATGGGCTGGGCGGAATCTCCGGCGCAAACCCTGGGCCGTGCGGAGGAGATGGCGAACAAGGCGGCAAGTATCGACGCGTCCGACGTGCGCGCCCACATCATGCTCGGCCGCGTCCATCTTTTTCACCAAAGGTACGCGCAGGCGAAGGCGGAGATGGACCGTGCGATCGCGATCAACCCGAACGATGCCGATGGCCTCGCGGGCCGCGGCAACGCCCTGCTGTGGATGGGGCAGACGGATGCCGCGATCGAGGAACTGGAGGCGGCGCAGCGGATCGATCCCGAGATGAACTCAATCGATCGCTTTGCCCTCAGCCTGGCCTATTATTCAAAGCGTCGTTACGGCGCGGCGATCGAACAGGCGGAGCTTAATCTCCGCGGCACCGCGGACGCGAATTTCAGCCGCGATGTGCTGGCCGCGGCCTACGCGCAGAACAACCGGCCCGAGGACGCCTCCCGTATCGTGGCCATGATTCATCGCATGGACCCGGCATTCGACCCGGCGGAATTCGGCAGCAAGTTCTTGAACCCCGCCGACCTCGAACATCTTCGGGACGGCTTCCGCAAGGCCGGCCTGTTCGGCGAACAGGCCGGCCTGCCCCGTCCGTGAGCGTCCCTCAGTTCTTCGGAAGCATGGGCCGGTTCTGATTGGCCTTGACGATGTTCGCGGCCAGATCCTGCTGGAACAATACCGGTCCGAAGGGGGCGGACTTGCCGAATATGTACAGCTTGCCGTCATTGATCAGCCAGTTTTCCGGATTGGCCACGACGACCTCTCCGTTGGCAAGCGCCATCGCGCAGAAATTGCCGAACTGTGGCGCGTATTTTACCGGATCGGCCTTGAAAAGTTCGCGGTGGCGCTCGCTCGAGAAGCGGTAGCGGTGCTCGTCCCACTCGTACTCGAACTCGGCCAGCCCGCTGGTCGGTTTACCGTCGGTAAAGTAGGCGACCGGGTCGTAGCCTTGGATCGCCAACGGCACTTCCGCCACGGCGGCGGACCACGAAGGCGTCGCGGTGACGCAGCCGGCGCACAGTAAAACGAGGCCGCGAAGGGTCGTGCGGCGCGAAAAATCGGTCATGGTGACTTTCCTGTCTGGTGCGGTCTGGGTCAGGTTCGATGGGCGGACTGGTGAGGCACCGGATGACTGCAATGTCATCGTTTGGCCCCTGAAGCAATCAAATCGCTCTGAATGCGAAGCGGGAGGATTGGCCGGCGGCCGAGAACCGCCGCCGGCCCCTGCTTGCGTGCAGGTGCGTCAATGCAGGCTGGCGGACACCGCAAACGGGCGGGTGGCGTCCACCACGAACATCACCAGCTGATCCAAATCTGTATTGCCGGCATTGAAGACCTCCATCGACATGTCGGCGCCGTGTCCATTCATGGACTGGCCGGCATCCGTGTAGGTCGTCCCGTGCGGCGTCTTCTGGCCCATCCGTCCGGACAGCACGTAGAAGGCTTCAGCGCCGGGATGCGAATGCACCGGCGTCTTAGCTCCCGGCGGCCCGCCGCTATGGGTGATCCGAAGCAGGTACTCCGGCGCCGTGATCGAGGGCACCGGCCCGACCTCGGCGAGCTTGGTACCGCCAGGCGTGGCCTCGCCCGCGGCACCCAGCGTGAACAGCCAGGCCTTGCCGGCCACCTCGGCCGACAGAGACGTCGGTCCTTCGGCGGCGGTCGCCAGCGCCATCGTCGGGAAGGTCTCGACCCGCCAGAACAGCGCGCCGGCCGGCAGTGTCTTGAGCTTCTTGTCGGCCACCGGCTTGATGACGAAGGTCTCCTCCGCCGTCGCGATCGACGGCGCGAGCGACACGGCCATCGGGCAAAGCAACAGGGCCAGGGCAAGCGCGGTCCGGACAGTTGGTAAACAGGGTCTCATTTTGGCCTCCATGGCGGATCGTCCGGATGTGCTGGCGGAAGGCCAGACGCGCGGCGGATCACACCGGCGAACAAACCAGGGCGGGCGGCGGCGGTAACGAAAGAAGCCGAAGGAGATGACGAAAAACCGGCGAAATTGACCCGGCGCAGGTCTCTTATTGGCCGACTTCCCCGTAGCCGGCCGCCCTGGGCTCGCGCCCGCCAAACCGCACCGCCCC
>CAINEA010000295.1 GCA_903847525.1 uncultured Acetobacteraceae bacterium
AAATCCTATCCCCGCAACCACCGATGATAGACCCTCAGGAACAAACGTTCCTGGGGGTTTTCTGTTTGTGCCAACAGCAGGGCGATACTGCCCCGAACCGCCCGACGGGACGCGCTCGGCAAGGCGCAGGATCGTCGCCAGATCCCCATGCAGTTCCGCGGCCAAACCATCCGGCGCAGCTGCATCGGGAAGCAGCACAATGCGCTCGATTAATGACCGCAAGGCCTCGGTGGCCTCGGTGCGTACGTCCGGCGCGTTGAGGGATGCCTGCAGGTCGGCCACCTTGGCGCGGTAGATGGCGGCGCCGTCTGCCGTCAGGCGGACCCGAGGGGCAGGGGCCTCCGCAGCCCTGAGTTCGTCGGCCAATTTTCTCTCCTGAGCTTCGAGCTCGTCGAGCCGGCGCTTGAGGCTGTCGTTCCACGCACCGTTCTCGATGGCCCGCAGCACACCCTCCAGGCGACGTTCGATATCGGCGAGTTGCCGCGCTACCCTGGCCTGTGTGCCCAGGGACTGCTTTTGCAGATTGGCCAACTCGGCGTCGAAGGCGCGGACGAACTCATCGACGAGGTCGGGGGTGAGCAACCGATCCTTGAGGGCCTCCAAGACTCTGACCTCGATGCGCTGGCGGCCGATGGTCCTGCTGTTGTCGCATGTGCCTTTGCCACGCCGGGTCGCACAGCCGTACCGATCCTGGGCGACGATTGTGTAGCCCCCACCGCAGCACCCGCACCGCAACAGACCGCTCAGAAGGAATTCCCGCCGGTGTGCGCGATTGAGGGGATTGCCATCGGTATCGCGGCCCATCTCCAGGCGAACATCGGATTGGCGGGCTTTCACCCGATGCCAAAAGTCATCCTCGATGATCCGCAATTCCGGGACATCGACCTCCTCCCACTGCTCGCGGGGATTTACCCGCGCTACCTTGCGCCCGGTGCGCGGGTCCTTGATATAGCTGCAGCGGTTCCAGGAAAGCCGGCCGATATAGAGCGTGTTGTTGAGGAGTCCCGTCCCCCGATCGACCTGTCCGCGGATCGTGGTGTCGATCCATGGGCGTCCCTCGGGACCCGGTATGTGCTCGTCATTGAGGTCACGTGCGATATGGCGGGGCGACTTGCCGCCGGCATAGTCCCGGAATATTCGACGGACCACATCTGCCTCGTCTGGCCTGATGCGGCGTTCGCCGGCCTCAACGATGCCGGGCGGAGGGGGCACAACCTCGTAGCCATAGGCGAGTCCGCCTGGAATACGTCCTGCCCGTGCGCGTCCGAGTTGCCCACGACGGACCTTCTCCCCGGTCTCCGACAGCATCATCTGTGCCATCGTGCCCATGATGCCGATATGCATCTGGGTGATCAGGCCCTGGCTCACCGTATGGATCTGCACCCGCGCGAAGGTGAGGCGGTCAAAAAGGTCGGCCACGTCCGACAGCCTGCGCCCGAGCCGGTCAATGGCCTCGGAGACAACCACGTCGAAGCGCTTCGCCTCGGCGTCGACAAGCAATTGCTGGAAACCCGGACGGAAGCGGCTCGCACCACTGATGGCGGCGTCGTTGTACGTCTCGCTCAGTTGCCAACCCTGGCGCTCGATATATCGGCGGCACACCTCAATCTGATCGGCAATCGATGCCTCCCGCTGATGCTCGGTGCTGTAACGGGCATAAATGACGGCGCGGAGGGTCATCGAGTCGCCTCGGTTGTCGGAGGTTCCGGGAGGATAGAGGCGGCGTGGCATCCAGGCATAAGCAAATCGACCCAATCCTGGTACCATGAACGCAAAAAGCCCCCACCTGGTGCAACCAGGTGGGGGCCATTGTCGATAGAGAGTTCTGGGCGGGACGTCCGGGCTACCGGTCGTCCATCTGCATGGTGACCCAGTTGGCGGCGGCAAGCACGGTCGCGGCACGATCGGACGCCAACCGTAGCAGGGCCGCCATGAAAACGCTGTCCCTGATCCATCTCTCCTTGATCTGATCGACGGATGCGTCCGAGGGCAGGTTCGCCAGGAAGTGAGTTGACCATGCGACCGCCTCCTGCCCAACCGCGATCGCCTCGATGAGGGGATCGATTGAGAACACGAGGTCGAACCGCCGATAGGTCCTTTCGACGGCCGTATCGCGGTATTGGGCAGACCTGTCGGTAGTATTCATTGCCATGGATTGAGTCCTGGTTGGGGATCCGACGATCTCCTCCCTGGCCGCCGGGGAGTTCCCGGAGACCGCAGACGGCGTGATGCACGAATGGTCCGGCCACATTTAGGAGTTGGGCTGGAATGAAATATCGCGGAGTGAAATCGTCGGACTGAAATGTCTGCTTAGTGTATATGGTAATTAGATTATATATTTCAATGGCTTGACCTGAGTTTCCTGAACAATCGTCATTCTGGTTTCCTGATGGCGCGCAAAAGTTCCGGCTCATGCACATAGAAATGTGGGAAATATTTCCAATATTCACATTTTTATGTGTCATCCGAAGGCCGATCTCGCCCTGAACGATAGGCGCGACGCGCCAGAGATTCCGTTTCCGCCCGGGCCAACCGGATCGTCTCGGCGAGCCGATCTGCCGCTTCGGTTTGCCCGGCGCGAATGTAATGAGCTTCGTGGACAGCGCCGCTGATGCCCAGAATGGCCGCGGCCACACCGGGATTTCCCGGATCCATCATGGGAGCGGTCGTTCCAAGCGCATGACGGAACCTGTGCGTGCCGAAGCCCTGTGGAAATTCCATTTCTGTTCGCTTCCTGACGGCGGCGAGGATGCCGCCGAGACGGAGAGGTTGGCCGTTGTTAGCGGCGGTGAAAACCCGCGCATAAACGGCGCGTCTTCGTTCCACATATAGCCTGTATTGATGGGACGGCGTGATTTCGGCGATCGACCCGATGGCCTGGCGCCGCGCGGGATC
>CAINEA010000296.1 GCA_903847525.1 uncultured Acetobacteraceae bacterium
CGATGATCAGCACATCGACGATCTCGTTCACGGGCCGGCCCGGCCCCGCGCCCGTAGCGGATGCAACCATTTCCGATCTCCCGTCAGGCGAAGATATCACCCAGCGCACGCATACTGTGCAGCACGCGCTCGTACGGCAAGCCGGGCCATTGCAGCCGCATGATGAAATGATTGATCCCGAGCTCGTCACGATACCGCGCGATCTCGTCCTTCACATACGCCTTGTCGCCGATGATGAACCGGTCGCGCGCGAATTCCTCGATCGGCGGCGCCGCCCCCTGGCCGTGCAGCCCCCAGGAGGCATAGGCGTCGTATTTGTATTTCAGCGCCTCCCGGCATTCCTCCATCGCGGTGGCCATCGATGTGCCGACATAGCATTCCCGCGTCAGCGGATAATCCGTCGGCTCCGGCTTGCCGTATTCGGCCAGCGCGCCGCGATACACGGCCAATTGCTGCTGGATCACGCCGATCTGCGTCGAAGGCACGATCAGCCAGGCATCGCCGATCCGCGCCGCCCGCTTGATCGCCGCGTCCACCTGCGCCGCCACCCAGATCGGCGGCCCCTCGCGGCGCACCGGCTTGATGCCGATGCCCGCGTCCGTCACGCTGTAGAACCTGCCCTTGTGGGTAACCCGGTCTTCCGTCCACAGCCGCCGGATCAGCCCGATGCTCTCGGCGAAGCGCGGCGCGCGCTCGCTCAGCGGAACCGCGAAGGCCTCGAACTCCGGTTCGCGGTAGCCAAGCCCGACCCCCAGCACATAGTTGCCGCCCGACAGCACATCCAGCGTCGCCGCCTCTTCCGCCACCGAAACCGGGTTCAACAGCGGCAGGATCACGATATCCCCGCCGATCATCATTCCCTTCGCCTCATGCAGCAGATACGGCAGCAGGGCGGTCAGTTGGAACATCTGCAGCGGTGCGGTCAGGTAATGGTGCGGAAACCACAATGACTTGAAGCCGCATTCGCGCGCGGTGCGCACCTGCTCGATCATTTCCGGCACGCGGGCAGCCATGTCGGTTCCCGGCTTGAACTGGGTGTTCAGGAACAATCCGACTTTCATGCGCGCTTCCTTTTTGGATCTTGGCGTTGGACGTTGCCGCCGAGCCTAGCCGCGATGGCGACAGCCAACAACGCACCACTCCCGATGGCCTGGGGCAGGTTCAGCGAGGCGTGGAGGCGAGCGCCTGGAGTTGCGCCGGCCTGTCGAGCAGTTTCGCGAGCGCCATGGCAACCAGCCGTGAATGCGATCGCTGTGCCGTCTCGTGCAAATGCTCCGCGCTGTCGAAGAAATCGGTCCGCGGATAGCGGCTGCCATTGTCCAACAGCAAAAAACGCCCGCCATGTGCGGTGTAAACCGCGGTGATCGCGGCCACGACACCGTCCGATGGCGGCAGATCGGCAAAGCCGGTCGACAGCCCGCCGACAATTTGAACCCCCCGCCCGCGCATGCGATCGGCGAACCGGGCGATCTCCGCCGCCCCATAGCCGGCGGTGATCTGTTCGGCGGTGGCCTGCCAAGGGCGCATCGCCAGCAGCATCGGCTGGCTCGCCATGGCCAATGCCTCGGTATGGCCGGTATGATCGCCCCAGGCATTTCCCCAATCGGCCACGGCTTGGCGCGGGTCACGCGTATGCAGCGGCATCAGGCCGCACTCGATCACGCTCATCACGAACGCCCGCGCGTCGAACGAGAAAAGCGCGGCAACCCAACGCTGCCAGGGCAGTTTGGCCAGCGTTGCCCAATCGTGGCGGAACAGAATGGCTGCGTCCGGTCCGAGCGCGGATACCGCCCGGCCGCGGACATATTGTGACGGTTCCATCGGCAGATAGACGACGTCCCCGGGATGCAGCAGCGGGTCCCAGCGGGTGAACAGATAATCCAGCCCGATCCCCACCGCGACGCCGCCATTCACGCAGGGCAAGCCGAGGATCGGCTCGATCGTCTCGCAACGGTGCGAATAGGGACCGTTCGATCCCGCGAGGATAACCAGCTTCGGCCCGCTGATGGCGGCTCCGCGCGCCAGCTTGGCCTCGATCAGGTCGGACAGCAGCCCGTAGGAAAGCGGGCGGTCCAGCACGAAGCCGAACAGCCCCGCATACAGCAGCAGCGAGGCCAGGCAGGCGAGGAGCAAACGGCACATCGTCAGAACTGAAAATACAGGAACGGGGAAACATCCGGCGCGAAGAACAGCGCCTGCACGGTCAACGCGAAGCTCGCCGTCAACGCCCAGGAACGGGCGCGTGCCGACAATTCCTGCACATGCGGCAGCCCGAGCGCGATGGCCCAGCCCAGGCCGAGGCAAAGCGTCACCTCGGGGAAGCTCAGGTTGCGGGCATCGCCCAGGAAGCGCAGCACCGGCACCGGATCGGCGAACCCGAGCCATGCGGGCGCCGCGGCAACGATCTTGGCGGGCAGGGCGACCCCGTTCAGCCCAGCCATGCCGCGTAACATGGCCAGCGTGGCTTGCAGCCCATCGGCCCGAAACGGCACCCAGGCGACGATCACAGCCAGCAAGGTTAAGGCCTGAGCCGGCACCGAAGGCAACCGTCCGCCGACCTGCCGGAAAATGTGATGCACAACTAGATAGAATCCGTGCAACCCGCCCCAAAGGATAAAATTCCACGCCGCCCCATGCCACAGGCCGCCCAGCAGCATGGTCGCCATCAGGTTCACTCGCAGCCGCGCCATGCCCTGCCGATTGCCGCCCAGCGGGATATACACGTGATCGCGCAGGAAGCGGCTGAGGCTGATATGCCAGCGCCGCCAGAATTCGCCGATATCGCGGGATTTGTAGGGGCTGTCGAAATTCAGCGGAAATCGGACGTTGAACATCCTCGCCAGCCCGATCGCCATGTCCGAATAGCCCGAGAAGTCGAAATAGATCTGTAGGCTGTAGGCGGCAGCGGCGAACCAGGCCTCGAAGAAGCTCAGCCGCTCCCCGCCGCCGGCAGCGGCGAAGCCGACATCGGCGAAGCGCGCGAAGCTGTCCGCCAGCACCAGCTTCTTCGCCAGTCCCAGCAGGAACAGCGTCAGGCCGGCCGACAGGTTTTCCTCACTTGGAACAGCGACATCGCCGGCGGCGAATTGCGGCAGGATTTCGGACGGCCGCACAATCGGCCCGGCGATCAGATGCGGGAAGAAGGCGACGAAGCAGGCATAGGGTAGGGCAGGGACCGGCACGGCATCGCCGCGCCGGCAATCGGTCAGGAACAGGATCTGCTGGAACGTGAAAAAGCTGATCGCCAGCGGCAGGAAGATCTCCAGCGTCGGCAGGTCCAGGCCGGCACTGGCCAGGATATGGCGCACGAACATGGCGTATTTGAACCAGCCCAGCAGCGCCACGTTCGCCGTCACGCCCAGCACCAACCAGATGCCGGCGGCCCGTTCGGCACCTGCCACGCGCAATTGCAGGATGTGGCGGCCGATCATGAAATTCGCGCCGATCGAGGCAACCAGCAGCAGCGTGAAGCGCGGTGCCCACCAGCCGTAGAAGAACAGGCTGGCGGCCACCAGCCAGCGCAACGCCCACACCCGCCCGCCGATGCGCCCGATTCCGAAGAAGCCGGCCAGCGCGATCGGCAGGAAGCCCAGCACAAAGCCCAGTGAATTGAACAGCATGCGGCTGCTTTCGCGAAAAGGTCCGGCGCCGGCGAATACGCCCTAAGGTTACTCGAATAATAATATATTCCCGTATAGGTTGTATATCGGAAAAGCTTCGATGCCCGGAATGCCGTCGGTTTCCACGGCTTTGTCCCGCGGCGCCGGGGTGCTATAGCCCCGCTCTCGGTCTGGATGTCGCCGCCTGCATCGCAGCAGATGCGGCCGGTCCGGGCGGCTGCGCCCATCTATTCAGCGGAACCCCAGCACACGCCATGACCGACGACGACCTGCCGAACAATCCTGCTTTGCTGCCCGCCGGTCTGCGCGACCTGCTGCCGCCCGATGCCGAAACCGAGGCGTCGGCGGTGGAAGCGATCATGGATGTCTTCGCCGCGCACGGCTATCAGCGCGTCAAGCCGCCGCTGATCGAGTTCGAGGATAGCCTGCTCGCCGGTTCCGGCCTGGCGGTCGCGGACCAGACCTTCCGGCTGATGGACCCGGACAGCCATCGCATGATGGGCCTGCGCGCGGATACCACGCCGCAGGTTGCCCGCATCGCCACCAGCCGACTCGGCCACGCGCCGCGCCCGCTGCGCCTGTCCTATGCCGGCCAGTGCCTGCGCGTGCGCGGCAGCCAGTTGGCCCCCGAACGCCAGGTCGCCCAGGCCGGGATCGAACTGATCGGTCCGGACAGTCCGGAAGCGGATGCCGAGATCGTGCTGGTCGGCGCCGAGGCGCTGGCTGCGGTCGGCCTGACCCGCCCGAGCTTCGACCTGACCCTGCCCAACCTGTCCCCCGCTTTGCTGGACGATGCCGGTATCACCGGCACTGAGCGGGCGGTTCTTTCCCGCGCCCTGGACCGCAAGGACGCCGCTGCCGTCACCCGGCACGGCGGCGCGCTGGCGCCGACCCTGACCGAGTTGCTGCTCGCCGCCGGCCCGGCCGATCGGGCGCTGGCGGCGCTGCAATCCGCTTCCCTACCGGCCATGGCGCGCCTGCTCGCCGAACGCCTGGCCGATACCGTCCACGCCATTCGCAAACAGGCCCCGGATCTCCGCCTGACCATCGATCCCGTTGAATTCAGAGGATTTCGCTACCATACCGGCGTGTCGGTGACGATCTACGCACCCGGCCGGCACGAGGAACTCGGGCGCGGCGGACGCTATATCTGCGGCGAAGCCGAGCCCGCCACCGGCCTCACCCTCTACCCTGATTCGGTACTGCGTGCCGCCCCGGCTCGTCAGGCGCGCGAACGCGTCTTCGTGCCCGCCGGCACTGACCTCGCGGCGCAGCTTGCATTGCGGGCGGCGGGATTCGCCACCGTCGCGGCACTGGCCCCGTGCCCGGACCCGATGGCGGAAGCCCGCCGGCTTGGCTGCACCCATATTCTGCGGGACGGCGCGGCCGTTCCCGTTCCTACCCACTCGTAATTTTCGGAGAGAGCGATGGCGAACGTCGCCGTGATCGGCGCCCAGTGGGGCGACGAGGGCAAAGGCAAGGTCGTGGACTGGCTCGCCAGCCGCGCCGATATCGTCGTGCGCTTCCAGGGCGGCCACAACGCCGGCCATACGCTGGTGGTGGGCAACGAGACCTATAAGCTGTCGCTGCTGCCGTCGGGCCTGGTGCGTGGCAAGCTCGGCATCATCGGCAACGGCGTGGTGGTGGACCCGGAGGCGCTGCTGGCCGAAATCGCCCGCGTCAGCGCCCAGGGTCTGAAGATTTCGCCGGAGACGCTGCGTATCGCCGAGAACGCGGTGCTGATCCTGCCGCTGCACGGTGCGCTGGACCGCGCCCGCGAGGAAGCCCGAGGCGAGCGCAAAATTGGCACCACCGGGCGCGGCATCGGCCCGGCCTATGAGGACAAGGTCGCCCGCCGCGCCATCCGGGTCTGCGATCTGGCCGAGCCGGAAACGCTGGCCAACAAGCTCGACGAGCTGCTGTTGCATCACAACACATTGCTGCAAGGCCTTGGTGCGCCAATATTTTCCAAAGACGAACTGCTAACCCGCCTTCTGGAATTGGCGCCGCAGATCCTGCCCTATGCCGAGCCGGTCTGGGAACGTCTGGATCAGGCGCGGCGCACTGGCAAGCGCATCCTGTTCGAGGGTGCGC